>CAZXYG010000048.1:0-13619 GCA_964644885.1 uncultured Rickettsiales bacterium | reverse complement strand
GGTGCCGGCGTGAAAAATGAGCGTGTCTGGAAATGTCGCCGCTTTTTCCAGGTCCTGTATTCGTGTGCCTTTTTCGTAAGCGCCCGGATAGCCCTTTGAAGCCATCACCACGCAGAGCGCGGTCTGATTGCTTAATGTTATCTCCAGTTTGTTCAGCGTTCCGGCGCAAGTATGGCTCACAATATCAAGCAGGTCGGTTTCCAGGCGCGGCATCAGCGCCTGCGTTTCCGGATCGCCGAAGCGGATATTATATTCGAGCAGCGCCGGGCCTTGTTCTGTTAGCATCAACCCGGCGAACAGCACGCCTTTATAGGGGGTGCCCTCTTTGGCAAGGCCTTCCACGGTGGGGTTTATAATGCGGCGCATAATATCGTGCTGCAACGCAATATCAACGACGGGAGTGGGGGAATAAGCGCCCATGCCGCCGGTATTAGGGCCGGTATCGCCGTCGCCCGCGCGTTTGTGATCCTGTGCCGAACCGAAGGCGATGGCATGTTTGCCGTCACTGATGGCGAAGAAACTGACCTCCTCGCCTTCCAGATATTCCTCGATCACCACGCGCTTTCCCGCTGCGCCGAATGTCCCGCCGAGAATCGCATCAACGGCTGCCAGCGCTTCTTCTTTTGTCTGTGCGATGATGACGCCTTTGCCGGCGGCAAGCCCATCGGCCTTTATCACGATCGGCATGCGCTGTTTCTTAATATAGACTTTAGCAGGCTCCGCTTCGGTGAAGCTGCTATAGGCGGCGGTAGGAATGCCATATTTTCTGCATAGCTCCTTGGTGAAATGTTTGGAGCCTTCGAGTTGTGCTGCCTTCTGTGAGGGTCCGAACACCTTGATGCCTTTTGCTTCCAGATGGTCGGCAATGCCTGCCACCAATGGCGCTTCCGGCCCCACCACAACATAATCGATGGTGGCTTTCTTGCAGAATGCGGCGATAGCGTCGAAATCATTTTCAAGCATTCTTACCGGCTCGGCGATACGGTTGATGCCGCCGTTGCCGGGCAGCACGTAGAGCCGTGAAAGTTTCGGCGAGCGCCTGAACGCCCAGGCCAGCGCATGCTCGCGGCCACCGCTGCCTATCAGAAGAATATTCATTCTTATTTTCCTCTCCCAACGTAGAGGAATCATGCTATAGCGGAAGGGGTTGAAAAAGGCAAATAATAGGAGAATGGATTCTGAACAACATTCATGAATACACCGTTTCGGAGATTTCGCAGGCGCTGAAACGTACGGTGGAAGACGCATTCGGGCATGTGCGCGTGCGCGGGGAAGTTTCCGGTTTCAAGCGTGCGTCCAGCGGGCACGTCTATTTTTCGCTTAAGGACGAGAACGCGGTGCTGAGCGCCGTGTGCTGGAAGGGCGTAGCAGGCAAACTGCCGTTCAATCCGGAGGACGGGCTGGAGGTGATCGCCACCGGGCGGGTTTCCACCTATCCCGGTCGTTCCAATTATCAGATCATCGTCGAATTTATGGAGCCGGCGGGCGTGGGAGCGCTGATGGCGCTCTTGGAAAAACGCAAGCAGCAACTGGCTAAGGAAGGGCTGTTCGATCCGTCGCGCAAGAGGCCGCTGCCCTATTTGCCGAGTGTCATCGGCGTGGTGACTTCGCCTACCGGCGCAGTAATCCGGGACATTCTGCACCGCATTGCCGACCGTTTTCCTTGTCATGTGCTGGTTTGGCCGGTGCTGGTGCAGGGCGAAGGCGCAGCGCAGCAAGTGGCGGCCGCCATTGAAAGGTTTAACGCGTTGCCGGTCGCCTATTGCCGCTTGCCAAGGCCCGATCTCCTCATTGTGGCGCGGGGCGGCGGCAGCCTGGAGGATTTATGGGCATTCAACGAGGCAATCGTGGCGCGCGCGGCGGCGGCATCGAAGATACCGCTTATCTCCGCCGTGGGGCATGAAACCGATACTACTCTGATCGATTTCGTTTCCGACCGCCGCGCGCCAACCCCAACGGCAGCGGCGGAAATGGCGGTGCCGGTCAGGGCCGATCTGATATACGCGCTGAAGCAGCACGAGCAGCGTATGTTCCAACGCATCCGCCGCATAATGGAAGAGCGCGGCGCGGCGCTTTCTGGCCTTGCGCGTGGGCTTTTAAGCCCGAAGCGGCTGTTGGAAACCATGATCCAGCGGCTTGACGATTGGAGCGATCGGCTCAAAAACACTTGGCCCAAGACGCTGGAGAAGAAAGAGAAGGCGCTGTTGTTTGCCGCCGCGCGGCTGATGCCCGAGGCGCTGTTGCGGGAGATCGGAGTGCATGAGCGGGAGGTGACAACGTTTTTCGTGCGCTTGCAACAGGCCATGGCGCGCAAGCTAGAGGAAGGGCGGAGGATGCTTTTATCCTACGCCGCATTGCTCGAAAGTTTTCATTATAAAAAAGTGCTGGAGCGTGGCTACGTGCTGGTGCGCGATATGTCGGGAGCGGTTCTCTCCGGCGCGGCGCAAGCCACTCCAGGAACACGCATGACACTCGAATTCAGGGACGGGCTGAGGAATGTTGTCGCGGAAGGAAATGCATCGGTAAGAAAAAGCCAGAAGGATAATGCGAATCAGGAATCGTTGTTTTAGATACAGCGATCCGCCGGCGCGGCTCCGATGCCGTTGAGGGTAGGCATTCCCTCCATTGCCACGTGCTGACCAAAGGCAATCGCGGCGGGTGCAATATTCGCGACATCGGCAAACAAGGGTTCTGACGCTTCTGTGCGGCACGTGGACGGTTCGAGAACGCTAAACCTTTGCAGTGCCAATATTGCTTCGGCAAATTGAGTTGTCGCAGCGCTCATCGCATACCTCCCGCCTGCTTCATCAAGTCATGCACGTTGGATTCAATGGTCTGCTCCAGCCATGCCTTATTGTTGTAACGCAGGCTGTCGCCGTCAAGATTCCGGATGCGCTCGTGCAGTTCGTCTTCGTCGATGCGGGCGATGAGGCTACGGAACGTGGCGGCGTTGAATTGCGGATCGCGCGCTTGCATATGGCGGATAACCGCTGCCACATAGTCTTGAATGTTGATGGGCTCTTCTTCGAACGGGGAGCGGTTATAATCGTAAAATTCTATTTTCTCCATTTTTCAGCCTTTGCCCTACCAGTTTCAACTCTCACTTTCAGAATAACAAAATAAGGTTAAAAAAACGTTAACAAATCCATGGTTTTTTGCATTCGATGAAAATTTTTCCGTTCTTCCCGGAAAAACGCGGCTGACGGCTGTTCCGGCATGAAAAAATCTTGGACAGCGAGCGATAATCATGCCAGGTAATTGCCTCCGCGTGGCTTATAAAGAGCTGATATATCAGCTGTTTCCGTTCTTTTTTCCGAGGTGTTTTGGCGTTGGGCGGGATCATAAGCGATCAAGTAGCCCAGCGCTGTCAGTGTTTCTAGAAGGATGGGCGCAAGGCCGGGCGGCAGGCTTGCTCCGCTATTATTCCATCCTTGCCCAGGATCGGGATTTTTCCGCTCTTCCGGCTCCGGAGAGGTTTGCCGTTGGGGAGTGTTTTGCCTGAGCCATTCCACCGCGCCGATGATTTTGGCAAGCGCTTCATTCCGCGTGGCGGGCGATACGGGTGTTTTCTTTCCTGCCGCCCCCCCATCCTCCGGCAGCACTATTTCTTCCCCTTTTATGTAGCCTGCCAACACATGGCGGATATCCAGCGGTCCTTCCCGGCGGGAAAAAAACGTTTGCTCCTTGCCTGTCGCGGTGCTGATATCGCTTAGGCGGTCCACGTTGGCTAGAAATGTTTGCAGTTCCTGAAGCCGGGCGTGATCTTTTGTCGATAATGCATCTTGTCCCGTGCGCAGCATGACGAATTCGTTAGTGGCTTTGGTCCATTCATCGGGCTTCATGGCCAGGTATGTTTCCGCCGATTTTATCAATCCTTCCATTTCTTTTGTCAGGGCTGGAGATAGAGATAGCATCGCGGGTTTTCCAGGCTCCGGGCGCAAAAACTCCAGAACGTTCGTGAGCCGTGTTTTGATGTCTTCGAAGAGTTGTTTCGGGTTCTTTTTCGCTTCGGCGGCTGGCGACCCTTGCAGCGCGTCGCAGTGGCCGAGCAGAATGGCGGCGTTTCTTAATCCCGGCAATGCGACTTTAGTTTGAAAATCAGGTTGTGCGGAATATTGAGTAGCAAGATCGGCGGGTATCACCCCTTCGCTGTTGATTTCATCCGTGACCGCTTTTTTTAGGTCGCGGCCATGTGAACCAAACGTCTCGGCCTCCTTTTTATATGTCTGTATAAGATTATAGAGATGGTCAGCTACGCCTTCTTTGTCGTTGGAGTCTTTTTCAATAGCCTCGATAAGGCCAAGCATGATACCCGCGTTCGCGCCAAGCTGTTCCTTGTTCCGTTCGATGGAATCGCGTATTTCCTTGAGTTGTTTCGCTGCATCGGCCATACCCCGAGCATACGCCCCTTATGGTTAATAAATCGTTAATAAAACGGAGTTTTTCAGTATTTCAGCGGTGGGCGGTAGAGCGCTTCCGCTCGTTTTTCGAAAGCGGAAACCATGGTGGTCAAAGCGTGGTGAAACATGAAGCCTGCCAGTTTCTCGAGCACTTTCGAGCGGAACCGGAAGGTGATGGTAAAATCCACGATCGTTCCTTCTTCATGAGGCAGGAAACGCCATTGATTTTCAAGGAAATGAAACGGGCCTTCCACCAGTTCCACATGAATTTCTCCCGCATCTTTCGTGGCGCGAGGACGGCGAAGGATAACATGGGAAGTAAACGTTTCCTTGAGCGCTCCGAACGATGCTATAAGGTCGGCGCGGATCTCGCTATCCTTTCGTTCGCGGATGCGTACCGCGCTGACCCACGGCAGAAATTCTGGGTAACGCTCCACATCCGCCACAAGGCTAAACACTTGCGGCGGAGTATAAGGCAGAAATTTCCGTTCCGTGTGGGAAGGCATGGTTAGGGGGCAATTGGGACGGGAGGCGGCATCGGAACATCTTCCTGTGAAGGAAATAGCGGCTCGCGCACCGGCGGCATGCGTTTCCGGCCCTCCGTTTTCTCGCTGGCGTCGCGCGGCGTTGCTATATCGGGCGGCGCGCCCCTCGGCGGTCCGTTGGCCAAAATCGGCGCAGCCTGCGCAATGGCTGTGGGAGAACCCGTCCTATCCAGCGCTACGGCGGCATAGTAACGAACGAGTGGATCGCGATACGATAACTGTTGTTCCAGAGCCGGAATAGCGCGTTTGGCATAAATGCCTATCGCTGCGAATGCATTCAGGGCTGCCAACCGCACCGCAATATCCGTATCTTCAAGCAGCTTCGTCATCGGCACCACCGCTTTTCCGGCGTTATGCCGAAAGGAAGCGACTCCTTTGGCTGCTGCGATCTTGTTTGGCGCATCAGTAGCATCAAGCATGGCGATATAGCGATCCAGCTCCTCATTGGCGCGAAGAGCGGATGTATGCATGCCCAGCATCAGCGCGGCAAGGGCGCAGCACACGATAGCCCAGGTTCTTTGCTTTGACTCTATCATGCTGGTATCATAGCATGTGCGCACCCATGACTTAACAAGAATCACCGTGCATAAAGCTAAAGCACCACATACTGCTTCCGACAGAAATTCGGTAAAACGGGAAGCGCAAGCGCTTCCCGCAGACCGTTTTTTCAACCGCGAACTTTCCTGGCTTGCCTTTAATGAGCGGGTGCTGAATGGCGCATTCGATAGCGCTAATCCGTTACTTGAGCGCGTAAAATTTCTGGCTATTTCGGCAAGCAATCTAGATGAATTCTACATGGTGCGCGTGGCTGGGCTGATCGATGAGATCGAATCCGGCGAGGCCGAGGCAGGCGAGGATGGGCTTTCGGCTGAGGAACAACTTGATCGCATCGATGCGCGTGCCAGAGCGCTTGCGGCGCAGCAGGAGGAATGTTGGAGGGAATTGCGCGGCGCATTGTACAAAGAGCGTATTCACGTTATTCATGAGAGCGAGCTTTCGCCGGAAGACGCGGCGTGGCTTGAAACATATTTCCGCGACAACATCTTTCCGGCGTTGACGCCGATTGCGCTCGACCCCTCGCATCCGTTTCCGCTATTGCCAAATTTAGGGATTGCAGTGGTGCTTGAGCTGCGCAAGCGCTCTAGAGCGGTGCCGCATGCGAAGAAAGAAAAGAAGAAAAACGGCAGACAGGCGGAGACATTGCTCAAAGCCGTTATTCCTTTGCCGTCGCGGCTGGATCGGTTCATTCGCCTGCCGTCGCGCGAATCCGGTGCGCTGCGCTTTATTGCGTTTGAGGATGTGTTGCGCCCCCTGCAGCACCGTCTGTTTCCGGATAGCGATGTTATGGGAGCCGGGTTGATCCGCGTCACCCGTTCCAGCGAAGTCGATCTGATCGAACAGTCCGATAACTTGGCTTTGGCGCTCGATGCCGCGCTTAAAGAACGCCGCCGCGCCGATGTTGTGCGCATGCGCGTCAGCACCAACGTGCCGCCGCATCTGCTGGAGTTTCTCAAGCAGGAGTTCGAGCTTGCCGAACGCAATATTTTCCGCAGCAAGGGGTTGTTCAGTATGGCCGACCTTCGCATGCTGCACGAGATCGACCGGCCCGACCTTAAGTATCCGCCCATGCATATTCGTTTCCCGGAGCGCATCAACGATTATAACGGCGACTGTTTTGCTGCTATTGAGGCTAAAGACATAGTGGTGCATCATCCCTATGAGAGTTTTGACGTGGTGGCGCAGTTTATCCGCCAGGCGGCCAAGGATCCGCATGTCGTTGCCATTAAGCAGACTCTTTATCGCACCAGCAACGATTCGCCCGTGGTTAAGGCGCTGATCGACGCCGCCGAAGCCGGGAAATCCGTAGCCGCCGTGGTGGAACTCAAAGCACGTTTCGACGAAGAGGCCAATCTGCGCTGGGGCCGCGATCTGGAACGTGCGGGCGCGCAGGTGATCTACGGCCTTGCGGGTCTCAAGACGCACGCCAAGGTATCGCTGGTGGTGCGGCGCGTGGGCGAAGGGCTTAAATCCTATGTGCATTACGGCACTGGAAATTATCACCCTGGCACCGCCAAGGCTTATGCCGATCTTTCATTCTTCACTTGCGATCTTGCCCTGACCCGCGATGCAGCGTTGCTGTTCAATTACATGACCGGCTACTCCCCGCCCGCATCGTTTGAGAAAATCGCCGTTTCGCCGCTCAACTTGCGCGAGACGATGCTGAAACTCATTGAAGACGAAGCGGAGCATGCGCAAGCGAAGCGCCCGGCTTCCATTTGGATGAAAATGAATGCGTTAGTGGATACGAACATTATCGATGCCCTCTATAAAGCGTCGCAGGCAGGCGTTTCCATCGATCTCGTGGTGCGCGGCATGTGCTGCCTGAAGCCGGGAATGAAAGGGCTTTCTGAGAATATCCGAGTAAAAAGCATTATCGGGCGTTTCCTGGAGCATACGCGCATTTATTGTTTCGGCGCGGGGCATGGCCTGCCTTCGCCGCAAGGTAAGGTCTATATCAGCTCCGCCGACATGATGCCGCGCAACCTGAACGGCCGTGTCGAGGTGATGGTGCCGATCGAGAACGCCACCGTGCATGAGCAAATACTGGGTCAGATCATGCAAGCTAACCTAAAGGACGTGAAGCAAAGCTGGGTATTGGGGCCGGACGGGCAATACCGCCGGCCTTCTTTCGATGCCTCCGCCTTCTCCGCTCACGATTTTTTCATTCACAATCCGAGTCTTTCCGGCAGAGGTAAGGCGCTGGCAAAAGAGAAGGATGGGACGAAGAAACTGTGATGGCGGTTTTGCAAACCCTTTCCCGCGTGGCGGTGGTGGACATCGGGTCGAACTCGGTGCGCACCGTAGTCTATGACGGGCTGAAGCGCACGCCGCTTGTTCTGTTTAATGAGAAAGTGCTGTGCGGCATGGCGCGCGACATGGAAAAGACCGGCGTGCTGCATCCCCAGGGCGTGGCTAAAGCCGTGCGCATACTGGATCGGTTTTCGCGCATCATTGCCCGGATGCGCGTGGGGAAAACGCTGGCGGTGGCCACCTCCGCCGTGCGCGACGCCAAAGATGGCGAGGCGTTTATCGCCACCTGCCGCCAGCGATTCAGCCTTGATATACGAGTGCTGACGGGTGCAGAGGAAGCCTATTTCACCTCGCTTGGCGTGATGGGTGCGTTTTACGAAGTAAACGGCGTGGTAGGTGATTTAGGCGGCGGTAGTTTAGAGGTTGCCGAAGTAAAGGGCGGGGACGTGGGCGGCCTTGCTATGCCCCGCATTGGCCCTCGCGATAGTTTTCCTATCGGTCCTCTGCGCTTGAGAAACATGGCCTGCGGGCAACGCAATCAGGCTCGCGCAATCGTTGATCGTCACCTGGAGACTTTTGGGCTTGGAAAAATGCTCAAGGATAAGCAATTCTACGCCGTGGGTGGCGGCTTTCGAGCTTTGGCCAAAATCCACCTCGGTCGCGCCGACTATCCCCTCGGCATCCTGCATCAATACGATGTGTCGTCGCAGGCTTTCCTGGAGACAACCAAGCTTATCAGCAGCCTTAGCCCGGCGCGCTTGCGCAGCATGCCGTCGGTTCCCATAGAGCGCGCGGATACGCTTGCTTTCACTGCTATCGTGATGGAACGCATCATTATCGTAGGTAAGCCGAGCCGCATCCTATTCTCCGTGCATGGCGTGCGCGAGGGCATTCTGTATGACCAGCTCTCCGCCACGGAAAAAGCCAAGGATGGCTTGATCGCGGGCGTCGAGGATGTGATCGGCCATCTCTCGCCTATCGGCAACGGTGAATGGGTTGCCTTCGGTCATGCGCTCGCGGCCTGGATGCAACCTTTGTTTCCGAATGAGGGGCTTGCGGCGATGCGCTTACGCCTCGCGGCATGCATTTTAAGCCGCCTGGCGTGGCACGAACACACGAACTACCGCGCCGAGATGGCTTTCCGCTGGGTGCTTGATTCCACTCTGCCCGCCATTACACATGCCGAGCGCGCCTTTATTGCGCTCGCCGTGTATCATCGCTACAAGAGCGAAGTGGAGAAAGAGATCATCGGAGCGGTCGCTCGTCTCCTGCCGAAGGAAAGCATCTACCGCGCCAGTATTATCGGCCATGCCATGCGTCTTGGCTACGGCATCGCCGCTGGAGTGCCGAGTATACTTGAACGTGTTCCGATCCGCATACGTAATGGGACGATCGTTCTGTTACCGGAAGCCGAGCAGAAAGCGCTTTTAGCTGGCAGCGTACCTAAGAGGTTGATAAAGCTTGCGGATATTCTTGGATATGAATATAAGGCGCACGATCTGTTGTAATATGCTTTCCGTTTTGCGTTACAAGAAGGTAGCTTTGACAGAGCGCGGAAGTATGATATAATAAAAACAATGGCTTGGAACGCGAGTTACCATAGTTCAGAAAGCGGGAGCGCAAGTGCTGGCTAGGCATCCCTCTTCTATACGCACAAGTCACGCCCTAAAAAGGATCATTCAAGCCTCCCTGGACCGCGATAAAGCTTTTGATGTCGTTGTGCTTGACCTGCGCGAAAAGAGCGATATGGCGGACTACATGATCATTGCCTCAGGCACTTCGACCCGTCATCTCGACGGCATTGCCGCAAAGCTGATGGAGGATATTCGTCGGAGCGGTTTGTGCCTGCCGCAGGCCGAAGGGATAGGACAGAGTGATTGGGTGCTGGTGGATACCCCCTATGTTATTATCCACTTGTTCCGACCGGAAGCGCGCGGGCGGTATGGCTTGGAAAAAATGTGGGGAGCCGAAATCCGCGTAAGAGAATCAGAATTGGTATGCTGAGCCGTAAGCCGAAAGCCATGAATCGGGCAGCTTAGGTGCGCGTCATTATCGCGGCGGTTGGGCGGATGAAAGCCGGACCGGAGAAAGCGCTGTTTGATAGCTATCTGAAACGCCTGTCTTGGCGTATCCAGCTCAAGGAGATTGAAGTAAAAAACAATCTTCCTGTGTTTAAAAGAACGCAGGAGGAGGGGCGAGCGTTGCTGAATGCGGCACCTAAAGGAGCGAAGAAAGTGGGGCTGGACGAAAAGGGAAAAGCGTTATCCAGCGTCGAGTTTTCCCGCTTGTTGGACACATGGCGAGGGCGGGGCGATTCGGAGGTGGTTTTTCTCATTGGCGGTGCCGATGGGCATGCTGCCGCAGTGCGGCATGAAGCTGATCTTATGATATCCTTGGGGGCCATGACCTGGCCGCACTTGCTCGCGCGCGTGCTGCTTGCCGAACAACTCTATCGCGCTTGGAGTATTTTAGAAGGGCATCCCTATCACCGATGACGCGCTGGATGAGGCAACGCATAAGGGTGCTAGAATCGCTTGCGATTCGTGCCATATACTATATGTAGTATGTATAAAACAGTATATTGCTAGGCGGAGAGAAAACCATGCCGGGGCATCCTTACGAAGCGGAGGAGCACACCCTCAAGGCCTTCGACGAAGACATGAATGCGCTGATCGAAACCATCAAGGAGATGGGAAAGCTTACGATTGAAGCGCTTGGTTATATGCGGCGCGCGCTTAACGAACGCGACTCGGCGTTAGTGGATGCCTCCCGTGCGCTGGATGATGAAATCAACGCCAGGCTCGCGGAAATTGACCGCAAGGTAACATCCCTGCTTGCTTTGCAAAAGCCGGTGGCTGTTGATTTGCGTTTCACGCTGGCGGCATTGCGCATTGCCATTATCCTGGAGCGCGTGGGGGACATTGCCAAGAATAACATCAAAAAGCTCGTAACGCTGGAAGAGGATATAGCGGTAGGCATCCGGGGCGATCTTGACACCATGATCAAGCAGGTTTCCAAGATGATTCGCGGCGCGATCAAGGGATTCAACAAAGCGGATATGGGCCGCGTGGAGAAAGTCTGGGAGCGTGAAGAGCGCGTGGACGAACTGTTCAAGCGTATTTTTACGCGCCTGAAAAGCCATATGACCAGGGATAAAAGCAAAATCGCCCAATGCGCCGAGACGATGCTTGTGGTCAAGAACCTGGAGCGCATGGGCGATTCGGCGACCGATATTATCAAGATCGTGGAATATGTCAGCACCGGACAATGGGGCCGGAATCGCCAGTAAGAGCGTGCGTACCGTGCCATGAATACTAAAAAAGAAAAGCAGCCTGCCGTGCGGCCGCGGCCTATTGTCTTATGTATCCTGGACGGCTGGGGGTATTCCGAGAATGCGGCGCATAATGCCATTTGCAGCGCTGAGACGCCGCATTGGGATCGTTTTTTACAACAGTATCCGCATTCTCTCCTTGAGGCCGGGGGATTGAATGTAGGCTTGCCCGAGGGACAATTCGGCAATTCCGAAGTGGGGCATATGAATATCGGCAGTGGTCGGGTGGTGATGCAAAGTCTGCCGCGCATCAATCAAGCGGTCAAAAACGGGGTGTTGGCAAAACATCCGGATCTTCAGGCATTGATAGGCGCTCTCAAAAAAACCGGCGGGACATGTCATCTCATGGGATTGGTGTCGGATGGCGGAGTACATGCGCATGTCGAGCATATCATTGCGCTCGCGGAAATCGTTGCCGGTTCCGGCATTGCAGTTGCGGTGCATGCATTCCTGGATGGGCGCGACGCCGCTCCGGGCCGCGCTCCGGACAACGTCATGGCATTGGAGAATGCGCTGAGAAAGTATCCTCATGCTCGTATCGCTACCGTAGGCGGCCGTTATTACGGCATGGACCGCGACACGCGCTGGGAGAGGGTGCGGCAGGCGCATGACGCAATGGTGCTGGGGCGGGGGACGCGCATCGCTACGGCTCAGGATGCCATCAAGCGCAGCTATGATCAGGGCAAAACGGACGAATTTATCACGCCCGTCGTCATCGGCGATTACATGGGCATGGAAAATGGGGACGGCTTGATTATGGCCAATTTTCGCGCCGACCGTGCGCGGCAGATATTAAGCGCGCTGCTCGATCCGGAATTTGCTGGTTTCAAGCGGGAGAAAAAGATTACATTCTCGGCCGGCATCGGCATGGTGGAATATTCCGCGATGCATAACCGTTTTCTCAAAACATTATTTCCCGCGGAACCGCTTACGCGCATTCTTCCGGAAATCGTGGCGGAAATGGGTCTGAAGCAGCTTCGTATCGCCGAGACCGAAAAATATGCTCATGTGACGTTTTTCTTTAACGGCGGCGAGGAGAAGGAATTTCCAGGCGAGAAGCGTATCCTGGTGCCTTCGCCCAAAGTCGCTACCTATGATACGCAGCCGGAAATGGCGGCGCTGGAAGTGACTGATAAATTGGTGGAAGCCATTCATTCCGCGCGCTTTGATCTGATCGTCGTGAACTATGCCAATACGGATATGGTGGGCCATACCGGCATCGAAGCGGCGGCGGTTAAAGCCGTGGAGACTGTGGATGGGGCGCTTGGACGATTAGAAGAAGCGGTGCTTGAGCAGGGCGGAGTGCTTCTCGTGACCGCCGATCACGGCAATGTTGAGCAAATGGTGGATGAGCGGGGCGCGCCGCATACGCAGCACACATTGAATCCGGTGCCGTTGGTTGTTATTGGCGCGGGGAGAGTAACGCTTTGCAGCGGGCGCCTGAGCGATATCGCCCCCACAATTTTGCATTTCATGAAGGTGCCGCAACCGAAAGAGATGACAGGACGATGCCTCGTGGTATAAAGAATATTCAGCCGTAGCTTAGGATTAGGAAAGGAATGGTCTATGCGTTTATGTATGCTTGCTGTCTTTGTGGCGGCACTTGCTGTTTATCTGCCGTTTCATGCGGGGGCGAAAGACCAAAAAGACCAGGGCGAAACATTGCGCCAGCTCGATCTGTTCGGCGATGTCTTCGAGAAAGTGCGTGAGGAATACGTGGAAGAGCCGGATGATGTCCAATTGATCGAGGCCGCCATCCACGGCATGCTGACGAATCTTGATCCGCATTCCGGCTTTCTCAATGTGAAGGAGTTTGGCGAGATGCAGGTGCAAACCCGCGGCGAGTTTGGCGGTCTTGGCATTGAAGTGACAATGAAGAATGGGCTGGTGCTCGTGGTGTCTCCTATTGACGACACGCCGGCCTTCAAGGCGGGCATCAAGGCGGGAGATTACATTTCCCACATTGACGACGAGCCGGTCATTGGCATGACGCTCAATGAGGCGGTCGGAAAAATGCGCGGCGAACGCGGGAGCAAAATTACGCTCACCATTGTGCGCGAAGGTGAAGTGGAGCCGTTCGATGTGGTCATCGAGCGTGACGTGATTAAGTTGGATGCGGTGCGTTCCAAGGCGGAGGGCGATATCGCTTACGTTCGCATCACCACTTTCTCGCAGCAGACCGAGGAGAATCTGGTGAAGGCGCTCAAAAAGCTGAAGAAAGAAATCGGCAAGGATATGAAAGGACTGGTGCTTGATCTCCGTAATAATCCCGGCGGATTGCTTGATCAGGCCATTGCCGTTTCCGATGCGTTTTTGGAGCGCGGAGAGATTGTTTCAACACGCGGGCGCGTCAAGGAAAGCACCAAGCGCTACAATGCCACCGAGGGCGATCTCAGTAACGGACTTCCCGTTGCCGTGCTGATCAACGGCGGTTCCGCCTCTGCGGCGGAAATTGTCGCCGGCGCGCTGCAAGATCATAAACGAGCCGTTATCATGGGCACAAAATCATTTGGCAAAGGCTCGGTACAGACC
>CAZXYG010000047.1:8730-13848 GCA_964644885.1 uncultured Rickettsiales bacterium | reverse complement strand
TGAGAAAGCTCCTTGACCAGCGCGTCCTTTTCCCCGTCATCCGCCGCGTAGAAATGCTTCGCGCCCTGCACCACGCGGTAGAGCGGCGGCTGGGCGAGATAGAGGTGCCCGCGCTCGATCAGCCCCGGCATCTCGCGGTAGAAGAAAGTCATTAGCAGCGAGGCGATATGCGCGCCGTCGACATCGGCGTCGGTCATAATGATGACTTTCTCGTAGCGCAGGTCTTCCACCGAGAATTGCCGCCCCGTGCCGCAGCCAAGCGCCAGTTGCATGTCCTGAATTTCCTGGTTGGCGAGAATCTTATCCGCGGTGGCGCTGGCGACGTTGAGGATTTTCCCGCGCAGCGGCAGGATGGCCTGTGTCTCCCGGTCACGCGCCTGCTTGGCCGAGCCGCCCGCGGAATCGCCCTCGACCAGAAAAATCTCGGTGCCCTCGGGCTGGTTGCGCGTGCAATCCGCGAGCTTTCCCGGCAGGCGGAGCCGCTGCGTCGCCGTCTTGCGCGCCACGTCCTTCTGCGCTTTGCGCCGCGCGCGCTCCTCGGCTTTCAGTATGATGTGCTCGAGCAGGATATCGGCGGCTTCCGGGTGGCGGCTAAGCCAGTGGTCGAAGCGGTCGCGGATCGCCGTTTCCACCAGCCGAGTGGCCTTCGTCGAAACGAGTTTCTCCTTGGTCTGGCCCTGGAATTCCGGCTCAGGGATGAACACGGAAAGGATGATGCTAGCGCTGCCCGCCGCGTCTTCCGCCGTGATCGCCGCGGCGCGCTTGTTGTCCGTCATCTCGCCGTAAGCCTTAAGTCCCTGCGTGATCGCCGCGCGCAGGCCCGCCTCGTGCGTGCCGCCGTAGGGCGTGAACACGGTGTTGCAATAGGAGTAGCAGAACGCATCCTCCTCGAAGCGCGGCCAATGGATCGCCCACTCGACGCGGCCCTGATCCTCGGCGAATTCCGCCTCGCCCACGAACGGCTCGCCGCTGACCGTGCCTTTCTCGTGCAGCGCGCTTTTGAGATAGTCGGCAAGGCCGTTCGGGAAATGCAGCACGTCGGTTTGCGGCGCCTGGTCCGGCTCGGTGAGAAGCGAGGGA
The DNA here is from genome assembly GCA_964644885.1 of uncultured Rickettsiales bacterium. Classification (GTDB taxonomy): domain Bacteria; phylum Pseudomonadota; class Alphaproteobacteria; order Rickettsiales; family JACKKO01; genus CAZXYG01. The sequence continues at coordinate 12,768 of CAZXYG010000047.1, read as the reverse complement.
TCGCAAGCCCAGCGGATTTCCACGCCGCGGAACAGATAAGCCTTGGAACGCGCGAGCTTATAAAGCCGCTGCGGCTTGAACCGCGCGCGCTTGCCGAAAATTTCGTGAGCGGGCAGAAAGGTGACGGTGGTGCCGCGGCGATTCTGCACCTCGCCCACTTTCTTAAGCTTGGTGACCGGGTTGCCGCGCTCGTATTCCTGCCGCCACAACGTCTTATCTCGCGCAACCTCCACCACGAGCTTTTCGGAGAGCGCGTTCACCACCGAAAGCCCGACGCCGTGCAGGCCGCCGGAGGTGTGATAGGCCTTGCCGCCGAATTTTCCTCCGGAATGCAGCGTGGTGAGGATCACTTCCAGCGCCGAAGTATTCTTATACTTCGGATGCGGATCAATGGGAATGCCGCGGCCGTTGTCGCTGACGGCGATCGAGCCGTCGGCCAGCATGGAAATTTCGATGCGCGTGGCGTGTCCGGCCACCGCCTCATCCATCGCATTGTCGAAAATCTCAGCCACCAGGTGATGCAGCGCGTATTCGTCGGTGCCGCCGATATACATGGCGGGCCGCCGCCGCACCGGCTCCAATCCCTCCAGAATCTCGATATCCTTGGCAGTGTAGTTTTTTTCGGCGCGGCTGAGCAGATCGTCGGTCATGCGCTCACTCGTAAAGCACCGGTGCGCCGGGGTCAAGAGAAGCCGCTACGACTTCAAGAAGTTGATTCAATGTGATTTCATTGCGGTCCCGCCATACGCCGTCCACGCATTCCGGACAGAAATGCCGCTGGAAAGCGCACGCTACTTTACATGTTTCCTCGCCGAAATATTTATCGGGAGTAATCAGATAGCCATATTTCGCCAGCCGTTCCTGCAAGCGAAGCACCCCGTCGCCAATGTCGCCCTGGCGCAGCATCACCGCATCCGTGCCTACGGGCAACACGCGCGGCCATACGCCGATGCCTGCTTTCGCCAATCTCCGCCAGTCGAATAACTCGCCAGGGTCTTGCTTCCGGAGCGGCGCGATATCCGAATGCCCTACCACGTTCCGCGCAGGAATGGCGTGACGCTCCAGGATAGAACGGCTCAACGCGGTCAGGGCTTTTATCTGCGCTTCAGGAAAATCACGGTATCCGAATTCGTGGCCGGGGTTCACCAACTCGATGCCGACCGAATGATCGTTTACATGCGGCCGACCGCGCCAACAACTGATCCCGGCATGCCATGCCCGTTTATCCTCCGGCACCAATGAATAAATCGCTCCGTCCTCGTCCACCAAGTAATGCGCGCTGACTTTTGCTTTTGGATCGCATAGGCGCGTGAGCGCCGCTTCCGCACTCTTCATGCCGGTATAATGCAACACCAGCATGTCAATCGTCGCGCCGGCGGCGCGGTTATCGTAATTTATTGATTTAAATTTACAATCTATATCAATCATTTATAAGAATAATATAATAAATAACATTAATTATATTTTACGCCGGACTTGCTGATAGGCCGCGGTAATATTCTGAAAACGCCAGCACATCAGGTCGCGTATTTCTTTTGGAATTCCTTGCTGCCGCGCGCTGTCGGGATGGCAGAATTGAACCGCTTTGCGGTACTGCTGCTTCAGCTCTTTTTCGCCGGTTTTTTTCGATACGCCAAGCACGGCATAGGGATTATGGGCTTGCGCGGCATAGGATTTTTTCAGGTGCGTTATGACATATCCGCGCGGCAAGCCAAAGATATCGGCTATCTGCTGGATATATTCAATTTCCCTGGCATTGGCAGGATCATCGGCTTCAGCAAGGCGGAGCAGTTTTCCGATCACTTCCTCCAGTTTTATGCTTTCATCGGGAAAATACCGCGCAATGCGCCGCGCGTAATATTCATGTCCTATTCCGTCGGCGCACGTATCGGCAAAAATTGTTCCGATGCGGATGCACAATCCGGCGGGAGCATGAAAAATAGCGCGAAACCGCTCAATCTCATGGCCGTTCACGGGGCCATCCACCAATGCGAGCTTGGCGCCGAGAGCAATAACGGCGAATTGGAAGGTGGTTTCGCGCACCTTTTCTTCGCTTGTAAGGGGCTTTTCAACAGGAGGTGCATGACGCCTCACCTGCCTCAAACGAAGAAATCGCACGCTCGCCGCCAGCTTTTCCTGTATCCGTACAGCCATACGCGCACTTTAGAACGACTCAACGGAAATGCAAGAAAGGGATAAAAAAAACGTTAGCCCAGCGCCTTTTCAAGCTCCGGCAGCATCTGGAATAAATCCCCCACCAGGCCGTAATCGGCAATCTCGAAGATGGGCGCGTTTTCATCCTTATTGATGGCGACAATGACTTTACTCTCTTTCATGCCTGCGAGATGCTGAATCGCGCCGGAAATGCCCACCGCTATATAAAGCTCAGGGGCCACGATCTTTCCGGTGTGTCCCACCTGGTAGTCGTTGGGTACGTAACCCGCGTCCACTGCGGCGCGTGAAGCGCCGATAGCCGCGCCAAGCTTGTCCGCGAGCGTTTCAATCAGCTTGAAATTCGCGGCGCTGCCCAAGCCGCGCCCTCCGGAAATCACCACCTTCGCCGCCGTAAGTTCCGGCCTGTCGGACTTGGTTTCCTGCAATCCGACGAATTCGGAAAGCCCGCTATTGCCTTTGCTTTGGATAGCTTCAATGCTTGCGCTTCCTCCCTCCCCCGCTTTGTCAAAAGAAGAAGGGCGCACCGTAACGACCTTAATCGCATCGCTGCTCTTAACGGTGGCCAGCACGTTCCCAGCATAAATGGGGCGCACGAACGTATCCGCGCTTTCCACCTTGACGATATCCGAGACTTGAGCCACGTCGAGCAGCGCCGCCACGCGCGGCATGAAATCCTTGCCGAATGTGCCGGCCGGTGCCAGAATGTGGCTATAGCTCCGTGCTATTCCCATAATCAGCGGCGCCATATTTTCCGCCAGGAAATGCGCATGGGAAGCATCTTCCGCCAGCAGCACTTTTTTTACGCCCGCGATTTTTGCTGCCGCCTCTGCCACGCTCCGGCAGTTCTGCCCCGCGACCAGGATATGAATATCCCCGCCGATTTTCTGCGCGGCCATTACCACGCTGCGGGTGGCGGGCTTTATGACGGCATTATCATGTTCTGCGATAACCAGCGTACTCATAAAGTGCTTATTTCAATGTTTTTTGTTTGATCTTCCCGTCCACGATCTGAACATACCCCATGGTATCCGCGCCCGAACGGCGGATAGGGAATTTTTCAGGTATTTCATCGCGGTTCTTCCACAGGAACACCTGGCAATCCTGATCCGGATTGAGGCGCTTGCAGAGGGCCGAAGCAGCTTCGCGCTGCAGCGTCGTGCTGCCCACGGCCTCGCCTTTCACATGCACGAAATGATAACCGCTTTCCGAATAGACCAAATCGAAATTTTTAATGACGGCCTGTTCCTCCTCGCAGCCTGCCACCAGCAGCGCAAGGCCGATAATTAGAAAATATCTCATAGCACCTTCGCCTCGTTTCTGAGTTTCTCCACCAATTCCGCCACGGTTTTTAATTTGATTCCGGCCTTGCGCTTCGCCGGCTCCGCAACCTTAAGGGTGGAAAGGCGCGGCGCGATATCCACTTTAAGATCCGCTACGGGGATTTTCTCCAGGGGCTTGCCGCGCGCTTTCATGATATCCGGCAGCTTGACATACCGCGGCTCATTAAGGCGGAGGTCGGTGGTAATCACGGCGGGAAGCGTAATCCGCACCGTTGCCAACCCGCCATCCACCTCGCGCGTGACCAGCGCTTTATTGCCCTGTATTTCCAACTTAGAGGCAAATGTGCCTTGCGGCCAGTTCAGCAGCGCCGCCAGCATCTGGCCGGTTTGATTGCTGTCGTCGTCGATCGCCTGCTTGCCGAGAATAACGAGATTTGGCGATTCTTTCTCCACGATTTTCTTCAAGAGTTTCGCCGCCGCGAGCGGCTGTATCTCCTGCTCGGAAAGAATATGAATGGCGCGGTCCGCGCCGATGGCAATGGCCGAACGCAACGTTTCCTCGCATTTCGGCGCGCCAATGGTA
>CAZXYG010000047.1:5498-8720 GCA_964644885.1 uncultured Rickettsiales bacterium | reverse complement strand
GGCGACGACTTCCTTGGCGATCCCCTTTTCCTTGAGCCGCACCGCTTCTTCCACGGCAATTTCGTCGAAGGGGTTCATCGACATCTTGGCGTTGGCGATATCCACGCCGGATTGATCGGGCTTTACCCGCACCTTGACGTTGTAATCCACAACGCGCTTAACTGAGACAAGAATCTTCACAGAGTATTATTGTAATATAACAAGTTGTGAAATGACTTTTTAAAAAACAAGAATCCTAGCCTGCACACTGCATGTTCCTTGCACTATAGCATTTTTACAACAAGAGCCGTCATGAGAACAATACAACCATAGAGAGCATCGCTATGGTCAAAGCTTGGAAGGCGACGCGGGCAACCATGAGGCGATTGCCGTACTTGCGGTTGATCTCGCCATCCATCGCCATGACGACTAATCCCGTCACAAGAGCCGCCAGCGTGGCCAGCATCAACAGAAGAACAATGAAAACGATAGCGCCGCTCATGATACGCTCATATTACTCTTTTTTGACAAAGCGCTCAATCAACCAGAAATAAGCGGTATACGGCAAAATTCTAAGCAGCTTCAGGATAGCGGTAAACCGCTTGGGAAAGTGAATCTCGAACCGGGCGCCTTGAATGCCTTTCACAATATGGAGCGCCGCCTGCCCGGCGCTGATGATGGCAGGCATGGCAAAATCGTTTTTAGCGGTAAGCTGCGTATGCACGAAGCCGGGGCTGACGAGTTGCACCGTGATGCCCGCTTCCGCCACGTCCAGCCGCAGCGACTCGGCCAGGTTAATCAGCGCCGCCTTGCTTGCGCCATACGCCATTGAATTGGGAAGGCCGCGATAGCCTGCCACGCTGCCCACCAGCACGATATGTCCGCCCTTGCGTTTTATCATGCCTGGAAGCGCCGCATGCACCGCCCGGAGCGCGCCCGTGAAATTCACCGCGAATATTTGCTCGGCCATTTCTAAATTCAAGCCTTGTGCCCGCATTGGGGTATACGTCCCCGCGTTATAAATCAAGATGTCCAGCGCCGGCCATTGCTTGCTAAGCGCAGCGTAAGCTTTTCCGATGCTATGGGGTTCGGTAACATCCAGGGGCAGCGCAAGATGTGTATCGCGGCCCAGATTCTTTACTATTGCTTCAAGCTTTTCGGCATTGCGCGCACTGAGCGCAAGATGAGCGCCCGCTTCGGCCAACCGCGATGCAAGTTGTTCGCCAATCCCTTCGCTGGCGCCGATCAGCCAGATATGCTTACCTGCAAGCATCAGCTTTTCTTGCGGAACGCAATCGCCAGCTCGCCAACCGTAATGCCGAATTTTTTCATGGTAGTCCGGTTGATAAGCACCTCATCGTTAATGAGGTAGAGCCAGTCGTTCATGGCTATGTCATATTCTTTGCCGCCTACCGGCACGCGCAACACATAGCGCATATTGACGGCGTTGCCGTATTGCTCGCCGGTGGCGCTTCCCACTACGTCGGCTGCCTTAGCCGTAAAGCGGTGTTCATTCGTAAAACGAATCGTCCAGGTGCGCGCGCTGTGTTCACCGTCGTTAAATACGAAACGCTCTTCGAGCGTTCCGACATCGCCCTGCCACGTGCCGGTCATGCTTACCTGGAAGCGCCGCACGACCTTGCCTTTCCAATCGGAAAGCGTACCCCATGCTTCCAATTCGCCGTTGAGATAGCGGCGTATATCCAATGCGGGTGTTTCCGCCTCGTATTCCTTGGGCATGATACCCGAGCATCCCGTCAGTAAGAAAAACACCCCCCCGAATATAGAGCCAATCCATTTCATGCAGACCTCCGATCCAGTGGACTAAGAAACAACATCAACGCGGCCACCGCCTTGAACAAACAAGGCAGAAGCGCATAGGCAAATGAGATGTACCCCAGTGTTTCCGGCGTATTTTCTCCGCCCGGCGCATACCCGATGGCGCCCAGCAGCGGCAGCGCGATGCCCGCCGCCAGCGAAAGATTAAGCTTGCCGATAAAGTTCCATAACCCAAACCCCATGCCCGCGCCTTTGCCGGTTGTGTTCAGCGTATCGGATAGAAGTGCGGGTGGTATGATAAAATCCGCGCCCAGCATAATTCCCGAAAGCAGGCATATCACATAAAATGCCTGCACGTCACCATGCGAAAGAGTAAACGCCCAAATAAAAATAAGAATGGAAGATACCATGCTGAACAGCCACGTCTGGCCTTTTCCTATGCGCCGCACGCAGACAAGCCATAACGGAATGGCCAGTGCTCCGGCCAGAAAATAGAGCATCAGCATCCTGCCGCTCTGCTCCGCCGCGCCGATAATATCCTCGACGAAGAAGAGAAAGAGCGTTGCCGTAATAGCGCCGGCGATGGCATTGCACATGAAAATGGCAAATAGCCAACGAAAAGATTGCAGAGAGAAAAATTCGAATAAATCGCTGAAACCGCGGCGTTGTTTTTTCCCCGCAGCCTTTGCGCGCGTTCCTATTATGGTAACGGCTCCCGCCGCGAACAACAGCAGCACGAAAATCGCAACGAAGTAACGATAGCCTGCCGCAATGCCGAAGCTGTTGCTCAAAGCGTGAGGAAGAATGGCGGCGCTCACGATGCCAAGCAGCATGCATGCCTCGCGGTAAGCCGACACTCTTATCTGTTCCGCGGGGCGGCGCCCCAATTCCGTTCCCAGCGCGTAATAATTGATCATCAGGACGCTGAAACACGTGTAGACCACAATCAGCATCATAAACAGCCATCCCCCAATCCACCCCTGCGCCGCCTGCGGCACCACAAACAACCCCATATATCCCAGCGCCAGAATAGGCGCGGTCAGCGCGATGATGCGCTTGCGGTAACGCTGAAGGCGGTCGCTCCAAAGCCCGATCAGAGGATCCAGCACCGCATCGATCAGGCGGACGGCGAGCAGTACCGCGCCCAGCGTCATTAGATTCATGCCGAACTGATGGGCGTAATAATGCGGCAGATGCACATAGATAGGCAACCCGGCAAAAGCAAGCGGCAGCGCAAAAACGCCGTACGCCGCCAAACGCGCCGATGAGAGGGCGTCACTCATTGGATGCCTGCAATAAGCCCTTGCGTAGGTCAGGCCACTTGGTTTCAGGATGCAGCCAGATATTGAAAAACGGTTCGGCAAATCCAGGTTGTTTTACTTCGCCGTACAATCTTGCGTTATGATAGAAACGCACCGTGCCGTCGGACGTGCACATCGCCGTGATCGTATCGCCTTTCTTTAC
>CAZXYG010000047.1:0-5488 GCA_964644885.1 uncultured Rickettsiales bacterium | reverse complement strand
CTTTGGCGTAACGCTGGAGCGATTCCTTATCCGGCCTGTCGATCCGCTCTATTTCCTCAACCGAAAGAGCAACTAAATCTTCGCGTGAAATATCCCAATCATAATGAATATTGAGGGCATAAGGCGGGGCGGCGGGGCGCCATGGTTTCTGATCTGCCCAAAAGCTCGCTTCATAGATCGTGAATCCCCATCGGTGCAAAACGCCGGTGCCATAGGGCTTCTTGGATTGAATGACGCCGTGCATTTCCGGCGGCTTCTCACTTGCCAGCACTGCGGAGGGGACGAACATGATCAGAAAGAAAATCGCTCTAAGCATGCTCCAGCTCCACCTGCACCACATTTGTCCGGCCTGCCGTGAAAGCCGCGATGCAATACGCCAAATAGAACCGCCAGTTGCGGATAAACGCCTCATCATAGCCCAGCGCCATAATGGCGTCCCTGCGGCTTTCAAAACGATGCAGCCAATGCATGAGCGTGTGCGCGTAATCCTGGCCGAAGCTGAATATTTCCTTGCACTTTAAACCGGCGATATGAGCTTCCTCGCGGAACCGTGCAACCGAGGGCAGCATGCCGCCTGGAAACGTATAGTGCCGAATGAAATCGCCGCGCTTCCGATAACCCTCGAATTCATGATCGGCAATCGTAATTGTCTGAATGATCGCCTTTCCGCCTTTTTTCAGCGATTGCCTTATTTTTTGAAAATAATCCGGCCAGAAACGCTCTCCCACCGCCTCGAACATCTCAATCGAAACAATCGCGTCGAACAGCCCCCCGGTATCGCGGTAATCCTCCAAATGCACATCCACCTTGTTGCATTCCCGCCATTGCCGCAGACGCTCGAGCGCAAACGCATGCTGTGCCGGCGATATGGTGAGGGAACGGACGGAATGGCCGCAACCGGCGGCGATCTCGGCAAAAGCACCCCACCCGCAGCCGATTTCTAATATATGACGTTGCTCAGGGCCAAGTTTCTCCAGTATGCGGCGGTATTTGGCGCGCTGGGCCTGCTCAAGCGGTCGCTCACTTTCGCCTTCGAAAAGCGCGGCGGAATAGGTCATGGTTTGATCCAGCCACAGCGCGTAGAATTCATTGCCGACATCGTAATGCGCCTGGATATTGCGGCGGCTGCCTTTCCTGGTGTTACGCCTCCTCCAATATGTGAGCGCATAGAGCAGGCGGCAGAAAAAATTGCCGTGAAAATACCGCTCCAGCTCCCCGGCGTTCAGCGTAGCGAATGTCAGTAGTTTGACCAGATCACCGGTATCCCATAATCCCTCGATGTAATCTTCGCCCAGCCCTACATCGCCGCGAGACAGAATATTCCGCATCACTTTCCAATCCCGGATTGTGATATCGGCGCGCGGCCCCTCTTCCTTACCGATAAAATGGCTTGTTTTTCCATCCGGCGCAGTTAATCGCAACTCGCCGTAACGCACCCGCGCCAGCGCATGGTATAACATACGTTGCAGCAAGGGCTTTCCGCGCTTCATCGCGTGAGTTCCTCTTCCGGCAAGGGTGGCCTGGGGACATAGCGTATTCCTTTCATCAGCATTTTCAACGCCTGGTAATGAATCAACGTAATGACCTTGAAGGTGATGAGGGGATAACGAAAGAAGCATCCAAGCAGCGCCTTGGTTGTCAGAGGCGCCTGCTTTCCGGTAAGCGAAGTGAGAAGTTTCTTCCCGTCGCTGTCGTAATAATCGATCCACACTCCGATCTGCGCTTCGCTCAAGTGAAAGCGATAACGGTATTCGCCTTGCACCTTCAGCAAGGGAGACACGTGAAACACTTTCCTGCCCTCGATCCAATCGTCGCTTGCGATAGGCCGGTGGTCATCATGAAAGCATAGGTAATCATGCCGTTCGCCGAACGTATTGTTGACCTCGCATAATACGGCGCGCACCTGCCGCTCTTTATCAAGGCAAAACCAGAAACTCACGGGATTAAAGACATAGCCGAACAGCCGCGGCAGCGCGATCAGTACAATGTCTCCATCCGCTTTTGTGATTCCCCATTTTCGAAGGATATCGCGGATCCATCCCTCCAGCGAAGAACCGTCGCGGCTGCCGTGATCCTTCTCATAAAAACTGAACAGGCCCGGCCTGTTCAGCGCAAGCATGGCGCTCGCTTTGCTCAGTTTTTGCATCTGCGAGAGAGCGAAACACAGATAATAAACCTTGTATGTAAAGCCGTTCACTCTGGGCAATAAACGCTTGTGCATGACATCGGCGATAAGGATGCTTTGCGTTATTGCCATGGTATCCTTGTACCTAGTGCCTTCGCTACGTCCATTGCGCTTTTAAGCCCATCCTCATGGAAACCGTCATAGTGGTAAGCACCGCAATACCATGTATTGCGCTTGCCCTGCAAGAGCGGAAGCGAACTCTGCGCCTCAATCATGGCCTGGTCGTAAAGGGGGTGCTCAAACACGTGTTCATCGAAAATCGTTTCCGGCGCGGGCCGCTTTGCAGGATTCAGAGTAACGAAAAGCGGGTACCGCTCATCGATTCCCTGGAGAAAATTCATCCAATAGGTAAGCGAAACCGCTCCGGCTGCCTCTTCCGTATCCGCAAGGTAATTCCAGCTCGCCCAACATCCCCGCCGCTTTGGCATCAGCGATGCATCCCGGTGCAGAATGGCCGCATTGCGCTGGTAACGGAAGCGCTTCAAGATATTCCTCTCTTCATCGCTCGCATCCGCCAGTATTTCAAGCGCCTGATCGCCGTGCGCGGCGATCACCACATGATCTAACGATTCCGTCGCGCCCGTGGCGTCAGTAACTTGGATCTTATTGGCTTTGCGCGTAATGCTCGTAACCTGCGTGCCGGTGCGTATGGATTCGCGGAGCGGAGCGGTGATTTTATCCACGTAACGCTGGCTGCCGCCCGTGACCGTATGCCATTGCGGCTGGCCGGAAACCGTAAGCAGTCCGTGATTATGAAAAAAACGCACAAATGTTCGCGCCGGGAAGTCAAGCATCCGCGCTACCGGGCAACTCCAGATCGCGCCGCCCATAGGCAGAAGATAATAACGCCGGAACCACTCGCCCATGCCTATGCGTGACAGATACTCGCCGAGCGTTTCTTTTCCCTCTGTTTTCAGAAGATGCCCTGCTTCTTTATTGAAGCGCAGGATATCGCGCAGCATGCGGTAAAATTCGGGCCGCGCCACATTCCGGACCTGGGCAAAAAGCGAAAATATGTCCCGCCCGGCATATTCCAGCCAGCCTTTCCGGATGCTAACGCCGAACGACATGTGGCTTGCGTGCGTTTCCACGCCCAGATGCTTGAACAGCCCGGTCAGGTTAGGATAGTTACGGTGATTGAACACGATGAATCCCGTATCCACCGGAATAACTTTCTCGCCGTAACGAATATCAAGCGTGCGGGTATGGCCGCCCGGGGTATTATCCTTTTCGTACAGCGTCACTTCATGATGATGATGCAACAAATACGCCGCCGCCATGCCGGAGATGCCGGATCCCACTACTGCTATTTTCATCACGGCCTCGTTACCCCTCATCTATCTGGCGCGCCCGGCGGGATTCGAACCCACAACCCCCAGCTTAGAAGGCTGGTGCTCTATCCGGTTGAGCTACGGGCGCAAAAACAAGAATCCGGCAAACAGTAATCAGAAGCCGTCGCTCTGTCTACTGTCTATCGCCTTCCGGTTTCCGCCTCAACACAACCACCTCGTCTTTATTGGCGTAATTGAGCAGGCGGCGCGTTTCCTCATCCAGCAGATCGCGGTCGATCGTTTTAGAGAGCATTCCCACCCGGCCTTCCAGCTTCATGCGCGTGAGTTTTGTTTCGTCCATTTCCTTGCGCGCGGCTTCCACCTGCCCGGTGAGCTGCATCATGGCCAGTATGCCGTTGCGACCGCTGACCGCGTGATAGGTGAAATAGAAGACGGTCGCCGCAAACAGGCACCCCGATGCGGCATTAATGCATTTCCGTTTCATGATAGGCGAAAACGCCATTTGCGAAACCTACCTGGTTCGTTGCGTGATTTTTACTTTATATCAACCGGGATTGAAAATCCAGCATGATCAATCGGCGGATCGCATCGTTTCCACCTTCTTGAGCAATGCCCGCAGCGCCTGCTGCATGCCCTCCCCGGAGACAGCAGAAATGACATAGGGTTTCGCGCCCGATATTTTCATAAGCGCCTTTTCTTTCTTTCGCATCGCCTCCGGCGCAACGGCATCGCATTTGGTCAGCGCCGCCACCTCCTTCTTTTCTGCAAGCCTTGGGTTATATTGCTTTAATTCATTGCGGATGATGCGGTAGTTTTCCGCCACGTCCTGCTCCGTCGCGTCCACCAGATGCAGAATCACCCCGCAGCGCTCAATATGCCTGAGAAAACGGTCGCCCAGCCCCTGCCCTTCGTGCGCGCCTTCGATCAATCCCGGCAGATCGGCCAGAACGAATTCTTTCTTGTCGACATAAACGACGCCTAGCTGTGGCTTAAGTGTGGTGAATGGATAATCGGCAATCTTGGGCTTTGCCCGCGTCACAGCGCTCAGGAATGTCGATTTCCCGGCGTTTGGCAATCCCACCAATCCGGCGTCGGAAAGCAGCTTGAGCTGGAACCACAGCCAGCGCTCCTCGCCCTCGCCGCCGGGGATGGTCTTGCGCGGTGCGCGGTTGATGGAGCTTTTGAACGCCGTATTGCCGATGCCGCCCGTTCCCCCTTCGGCCAGCACTACCTCCTGCCCTACTTTCACCAGGTCGGCAAGCAGCGTTTCCTTATCCTCCAGAAAAATCTGGGTGCCGACGGGTACTTCCAGTATCACATCGGCGGCGGCCTTGCCGTCACGGTTGCTGCCCTTGCCGTGCTCGCCCTTTTTAGCGCGGAAATGCTGAGTATAGCGGTAATCAATGAGCGTATTCAGCCCCGGCACGCAGCGCGCGATCACGCTGCCGCCGCGCCCGCCGTTGCCACCGTCCGGACCGCCCTTGGGCACGTTGGCCTCGCGCCGGAAGCTCATGCAGCCGTTGCCGCCCGGACCGCTGCTGATATATATTTTTACTTCGTCAATGAATTGCATGTTTCACTCCAATAAAAAAGGGGCGTTTTCGCCCCTTTTCAGCACAAGCGATGCAGGATTTTCTACGATGCCCCGGCGGGAATCACCGAAATCAACTGGCGGCCGTTAGTGGTTGTTTTGAATCGCACGCTGCCCTCGACGAGTGCAAAAAGCGTATGATCCCTGCCCATGCCGACATTGGCGCCCGGATGGAATTTCGTGCCGCGCTGGCGCACCAGGATATTGCCGGGAATCACAATCTGCCCGCCGCATTTCTTCACGCCTAGCCTGCGCCCGGCGGAATCTCTTCCGTTACGTGAACTGCCGCCTGCTTTTTTATGCGCCATGGCTTACTCCGTTATTTCTTCTGCGTTTCTTTTTTCGCCGCGCTTTTCTTCGCGGCTGGCTTTTTAGCAACCTCCGGCTTTGCCGCTTTTGTCTGCGGCGCCGTTTTAGCTT
>CAZXYG010000046.1:416-14213 GCA_964644885.1 uncultured Rickettsiales bacterium | reverse complement strand
GAGCAGAATACACTACACCATCACAAAGTGGGACTAAACAGCTAATAGGCGAAAGTGTGAGCCAGCAAGCCCCCAAAATTCGATTGGTCATCGAATTTCGTTACACGCCCACGCTCGTCTGTCTCAGCAACAAAAATACCGGGAAAAGGCTTATCATCAATGCCATCCCGGTAGAGTTCCATCGTGCCAGTATATAACACTTTCGCGCGCCATACTAGCCCGTTAACGTCTTTGTAGCGGATAGTTTCTCCATCGTTAGAGAGAACATCTGCGCTTATGGGTCCTCTTGGATTACCGACTAAGTTGTAGGTATAAGCCAACCGACAGCCCGTGAAGTGGAAATACCGCACCTGAAAATAGTAAGCGCGGTTCTGCGTACCGAAGGACTCGACTCTTCCCCTCAGATTTTTAACGGATTGCTCAACGGCAACAGCGCTCACACCGGCAATTTCTTTCCCCTTAACTCTCAACTTTATATCGCCGTTATCATTGATGATTTCGGCAACATAATCAACGCTGAGATCCTGCGATGAAAACTGGAGCCTCTTTTCCTGCACCTGAATAACACGGCCCAGTTTGTTGATCACCCCGTTTTCCTGATCCACGATGTTTACTGCTTGAACCCCAGAAAAACTGAGCATAAGTGGCTCTTCCGGCCCGTTTCCGTTTTTGCTACAGCCGAACACCGCGAGAAACAGCATCACATACAGCAAAAGACGTTTTTGCATAACAAGCTCCTTTGAGCTTAAAATGTCTGCCCAACCTATCGTCCTTGGATAGGCCTGGCGAAATCATTAAATAAATGACATCTATATAAGTAAGCCTCGCCATCCTGGAGAGGGCGTAGTTGTCGTATAATATATGACAACAAGAAAGTTACCTTATTATACTAAAATTTGGTTAAAATTGCAATTTCTATCCTTGGTTGGAGCATGCTATAACTGGTTGATTTCTATGACATATAGTTGTACAAAATTCTCATGTCCCTGATCGGCATTTATATTTACCGCCGTAATGGCCCGAATTTTCCGCAGGAAAATTATAGGGCCAACCACCTTTGTTGCTCTTATAAAAATGGATCCCTCTATACTCCCGCTTTCCGCCTACGCTCCGCGAGCTACGGCGGACAAGGTGCGGGAGTCGGGGGATGACGCCGAATTAGAGATTTTATGTCCCTGATAGGCATATATCCCGGCACGTTCGACCCCATCACCTTCGGGCATATGGACGTGATCGAGCGCGCGCTTTCCATCGTGGACAGGCTCATCATCGGCATCGCCGAGGACATGCCGAAAACTCCCATTTTCAGCCTCAAAAAGCGCGTCGATATGGTGAAGGGCGACATCGCCAAACTTCCCAAAGCCAAGCATATCGAGGTGGTTTCCTTCAACGGGCTGCTGGTGGAATTCGCCGCCAGCAAGGGCTGCTCGGTGATTATCCGGGGTTTACGCGCCGTATCCGATTTTGAATATGAGTTTCAGCTTTCCGCCATGAATTCACGCCTGGCGCCCGGCATCGAAACGATTTTCCTCCCCGCCTCGGAGAGCACCCAGTTCATCGCCTCGCGCTTTGTCAAGGAAATCGCCCGCCTGGGCGGCGATATTTCCCCCTTCGTCTCGCAAAACGTGGCGAAGTGCCTGAAGAAATATTACGGAAAATAAGGCGCGATATTTCTAGCTTTTTTTGATCGCCGACGTCGCCAGAACGTCAGCACGTTCGTTGCCGTGATTACCATCGTGACCGCGCACCCAGTGCCATTCGACCTCGTGGCGTGCCAGCGCCGCTTCCAACGCCTGCCAGAGATCCTGATTCTTGACGGGCTTCTTAGCGGCTGTTTTCCAGCCGCGTTTCTTCCAATCCGCAAGCCATATCGTGATGCCGTCGCGGAGATACTGGCTATCCGTATAAAGCGCCGCCTTGCAAGGGCGCTTCAAACTTTCCAGCGCCCGAATGGCGGCCATCATCTCCATGCGGTTGTTGGTGGTATCGGCTTCATGGCCGGAAAGTTCTTTCTCGTGGCCGTTATAGTACAGCACCGCACCCCACCCTCCGGGGCCGGGATTGCCGGAGCACGCGCCGTCGGTGTAAATAATCACCGTATCCTTGGAAACCTTGTGCATCCCGCTTTTATACGGCGGCGGCTTTTCTGTTGCAAGGCCGGGCGGTAGCTGATACTGCAAACAGCACCATGCCGGAGCAGAAGATCATCAACCTCGCGTTGCAGGGCGGCGGCGCTCACGGAGCCTTTACCTGGGGCGTGCTCGACCGCCTGCTGGATGAAAAAAGCCTGACCATCGAGGGCATAAGCGGCGCCAGCGCGGGGGCTATCAACGGCGCGTTGTTCAGTTACGGGCTGGCCAGCGGCGGGCCGGAAAAAGCGCGGGAGCTTCTGGCGACGTTCTGGAAGGAAGTCAGTTTGGCGGCGGTTTTCTCTCCTTTGCAATCAACGCTGATCGACCGCATGCTGGGCAATCGGGATTTTGCCTTCTCTCCCGCTTTCTATGCGATGGAGGCGGTGACGCGAGTGTTCTCTCCTGAGCAATTTAATTTCTTCGATGTCAACCCTTTAAGAGATATACTTGATAAATTAATTGCATTCAACGTGCTGCGCAAGAAATCGCCGGTAAAATTATTCGTGAATGTCACCGGGGTGCTCAACGGCAAGCCAAAAATATTCACCAACCGGAATATGTCGCTGGAAGCGTTGCTTGCGTCGGCGTGCCTGCCGTTTATTTTCAAGACCGTGGAAATAGACGGCGAACCGTATTGGGACGGAGGCTATTGCGGCAATCCAGCTCTTTTTCCGTTGGTGTATGAGTGCGGCTGCCGCGATTGCGTCATCGTGCAAGTCAATCCCATCCATATCAGCCAAACGCCGAAATCCGCGCCCGATATCCTCGATCGCGTCAATGAAATAAGCTTCAACGCTTCGCTGATGCATGAAATCCGGGCGATTTCTTTCGTGCAGAAGCTGATCGAGAAGGGCGTGCTCAAGGACCCGGAATACAAATACATGCATATCCACATGATCGAGGCCGAGGAGATCATGGAGGGGCTTGGCCGCGCCAGCAAATTCAACGCCGATTGGGAATTCCTGGAGCACTTAAAGCAGACAGGCCGCCAGGCCGCCAGTGATTGGCTGGAGCGGCATTACGATAAAATCGGCGTTAAATCCACGATCGATATCCGCAAGACGTTTCTTTCCTGAACGCGCAGTTAGAGTTCATGATGATTCGCTCCGCCTTGCTGCCGGGCTACGGAATGAAGCCAACCGGTAGTCTTGTGGGTCATTTTCTCCATTTCTTGCAATGGAGCGGTAATTTCAGCGATGACCGCGTTCTTCCGCTCGTGATGAATGGATTGGCGGTGGTGTACGGCAGCTTTGACGCCGGCTTTTTCCGTTTCCAAGGTTAGCAGGAATTCTTGACAGGCCTTGGCGGATTCGACGAGGCTGAGCGTATAAGGCGGATTCTGTATCAATTGATTTTGGAGGCTGTCCTTGGCGTTCCTTAACGCCTCGGTAGCGTCAAGGCCATTGCTTGTTCTGGCCTGATAGTATTTCTCGCAGTTTTTATCCAAGGCTTGCATTAACATTTGCAGGCCTATGATATTTGTATTCATCACTTGCACATTCCGCGGCATTTTTCCTGGCCGCGGCGCCTTGGCCATTGCCCTGCGTCGAAGACCAAAATTGATTCCCCATTCTTCGAGGTCGGCGATTACGACAAGCGTGTATTGCACTGCACTGTAGGGAGTGAAGTCGTCATGTTTTTTTACTGATGCAAGGCCAACCATTACATCGTTTCCATGAAGCAACGCTTCCTGAACGTTGCGGTTGAGCGCGCTGAAATCCATGACGTTCCGTTTGATAGCCGTTTCAAGCGTTCGGCATAAAAGATCGATTTTACGGGTGTGCATCTCATCGGAACGCGTCCCTAATCCTCTGCAGCCGGTTTCGTAATGTTCTCTCAAAGCGCTTAGCTGATTTTTATAGTCTTGAAGCACGGCGTGGTCGCCGGTCTGCAAACGACGCTCTCCCTGGGGGAAGAAAGAATGCCTGCGCGCTTCAGAAAATTCAGCAGGCGCGGTGCTTTGTACTCCGGCCAGTAACAATCTCAAGCGTTTATCCAGGGCCTGTTGATTCTCGGGTTGATTATTGATGATCTCTCCAACCCTCTGCACGGCTCCTGCCAGCGCGGTGGCGTGCTTATGAAGGTCGGTGCGCTCCCCCTTCTCGCCAAGGGATTTTAAAAAGGCGAAAACGCCTTTTTCCATCGCCACGCTGCATAGCAAACGATTTCTCTCATAGTCAAACCAAGACACCCTTCCAGCCTTCACCCACGTATCCACAGCTTTTATAAATTGCGATATTCGCGGCACGGAGCTTTCTATCGCCGCATGGGCCGCCTGTTTATTGACGATGATATTGTCTTGAGCTGTGGTTTCTCTTTTCATCAGTTGGAGGAGGTCCGCCTGCATATGCAAAGACAACTCGCGGAGCGCCGAGAGGGCAGCATTGCCAAGTGGAATGGAAGATTTGAAGGGTATTGCCATAACGTTTTTCTTGTACCATAAAATACCGCATAAGTCTTAAGGAAAGGTTAAAAATAACGATAAAAATAGGCAAGAAGCGGCAAACGCGCTGGCCTGAATCGGGAATAAGCACTAAGATTATCGTTATGACCAAGGAAAAAGAGACGGCGCCCTGGCTTGCGGAAGGCTGGCCGCATATCTGGCTTCCCTATGCCCAGATGCAGACCGCGCCCATGCCCTTGCCCGTTGTGGGCGCCGAAGGCTGCCGCCTTCGTCTTGCCGACGGGCGGGAATTAATCGACGGCGTTGCCTCATGGTGGAGCGTCTGCCACGGCTATAAGCATCCGCATATTATCGCCTCCGTAAAAAAACAACTGGAAACGTTGCCGCACGTGATGTTTGCCGGATTGGGACATGAGCCTGCATATAGGCTGGCGAAGCGACTTGCCGCCATCGCGCCGCAGGGGTTGACGCGGGTGTTTTTCTCGGATTCCGGCTCCACCGGCGTGGAGGTGGCGCTCAAGATGGCGGTGCAATACTGGAAAAATAAAGGAGACGGCAAACGGAACAAGCTCATCAGCTTCCGCAACGCCTATCACGGCGACACCATGGGCGCGATGTCGGTCAGCGATCCGGAGCAGGGCATGCACCACATCTACAACCACTTCATACCCAAGCAATACGTGATGGATATCCCCAGCGACGAATACGGCTTCTCCGAGTTCGAGGCGCTGGTGGAAGGCATTCATAAAACCGTGGCGGGGGTCATTATCGAGCCGCTGGTGCAATGTGCGGGCGGATTCCGCTTCCATTCGGCGGATATTCTGGCGGAAATTTACCGCATTGCCAAAAAATTCAACCTGCTGTTCATCGCCGACGAGATTGCCACCGGCTTCGGCCGCACCGGCTTTCTGTTTGCTTGCGAGGAAGCGGGCATCGCGCCGGATATACTGTGCATGGGAAAGGCGCTCACCGGCGGCACGCTGACCCTCGCGGCCACATTGGCCACGGAGCAGGTATTCGCGGCGTTTCTTTCCGACAGGCGGGAGGCCGCTTTCATGCACGGCCCCACTTACATGGCGAACCCCCTTGCCTGCGCGGCGGCGAACGCAAGCCTTGACCTATTCGAGCGGGAGCCGAGGCTGAAGCAAAGCAACGCGATTGAGAATCAATTGCTTCAAGAGCTTTCGTCTTGCAAGGAAAGAGAAGGGGTGCTGGATGTCCGCGTCAAAGGCGCGGTCGGCGTGGTGGAGCTGGCCGATAAAAGCGGGAGCCATATGACGAAACTGCGAGAAAAATGCGTGGAACAGGGCGTCTGGCTGCGCCCTTTCAACGGCGTGATCTATATTATGCCTCCTTTTACCGTCACGCCGGAGGAGCTTTCCAGGCTCACTCATGCTGTCCAATTTTTAGTGCAACCGTAATTTGCTAAAATTTTTCTAAAACCTTAACGATTTCTTAATGTTTGTGCGGTATACTGACAAAAAATTGATAACGGGGGCCGGATCATGAAGGAATTTAACCAGTTTATCGCTACATTAGAACGATGTCTCGGCAACAGGGAAGCGTTCATCGGGGTTTTAAGCCATGCCGCCGCGGGCTATGGTTTCACCCTCACCGCGCAATACGCTTTCGATCACTGGATCGCCACGATCCGGGAGAATAACAAAGCCAGCGATACGTACCTCGCCTATGAATCCATGAGAAATGCGGCGGGACAGCTCGCCGAGCTTCGGCGTTGCGAGCAGGAGGGCATTGATCTGCTGGTGGATAGCGCCGGCGGCGACAGGGCCAATCCGATGCTGCGGGAAACCTTCACCACGCTGTTGCATAGAAAACTGCAGCTTCATACCCAGATTCCACCGGAACTGCGCGAGGATATCGCGCTGGTGGACAAGCTCGGCGAAGCCATTCTGAGCATGGATGGCAAGAGCAGCAACAGCCAGCAGATACGCGCCAGCTACTACCGGCTTCTGGAGCGCTATTATAGCGTGGAGCAGAAAATTTCGCGTTCAATGGGCGTCAAGGAGGCGGAAAGCGTCCTGATCTCCCTTGCCATGGTCAAGGCTGAAACGCGCCGCATCATCGAGACGGTGCGCGAGCAATTCTTCCGGCGCGATGTTCAGAAGCTTGCCAAGGCTGAATCCAAGTCGCGCAGCCTGGGGCAGCGCGTGCAGCAAGCGATGTATGAAATATCTCCGGGCAAAGTTATCCACGACATGCAGCGCACCGTCGATAACCTGCACAAGCAGCAGGAAACGGAAATCGTGGATCCTGCCGGCAAAGTGCCGCTCTCAGGGAACATATCCGTAATCGCCGCCTTCGGCCTTCCCTGGCCGCTCACCGTGCAGCGCGACCCGCACTCCGGGAAACACAAGCTGAATTAAAACCGCGAGGAAACAGCAATGCCGAAACGCGAGCCAGTGACCCCAAAAGACATCAAGAGCGTCACCATTGATATATCAGGAAGCCCTCACCCCCACCGTGACTATCACAAAATCCGTTGGCCCCAAGATTACCGTAACGCACGTCTATACGGCCTCGGAAGGACGGTATACTCAGACGATAAGCGTTACAATACTCAGACGATAAGCGTTACAAACAATCCCGATGTGACGGTTGTGCATGATCTGAATAACGCTGGCGTAAGGAAAGAACTTGAAAATACATTCCTCGCTGCAATGATGGGCGCCGAAGAAACGTTTTACAAGACCGCTACAGAAAAAGGAGAAGTCGTGCTCAAGGAAGGCAAATACACTTCCCATGATGCGATAAAAATTCTAACGGCGCTGCAAGCGATTGATGCGGTAGATCCGGCGTATCAAGATTCAGATACACCTGGCAATATAGGAAGATTTCGTGGAGATATTCAGAAAAATTTCGTTCTTTACGCACTGCGCCAGCTTATGGATGAGGCTGCCGCGCAAGGCAAAAAGATAGCCGATAGCGGTAGCGGACAAGAAGGCGATATCGACGAAGGAGAAAGAAAATTTCTGAAAGAAAGATTTGATCTCCTGATGCGATTGAGCGTGGATGACATCATCACTCTCGATCCAGCTGCATTACAGCAGCGCCTTATGACATTGGTGGAAAAAGACGCGAGCGCCCCCCCTGAAGCGGCCAATGCGCCAAAGAACCTTCCAGGAATTTCAGCAGAAATCATCGTGAAAAGCTGGAATTACACCCGTGGCATAAATTAATTGATTATTGTATAGCGCTTATTACCAGTAATGGACACTGCGAAACGCACATTCCGGGTAGCAGCCCATTCCTTCAAATCGGTGCCGGGGGATGTTGAAGGAAATAGCGATATTATCCGAGCGGGCCTCGCGCAAATGGATGAAACCGGCGCACAAATCTATGTGACGCCGGAACTGGTGCTGGCGGGTTATGACCTGCGCAAGGATCATGACGATCCGTCAATTACCGATCTTTGCGAGGATGGCATAGAGGCATTAGCCCCTGCCACAAAAGGAAAAGTAGCCTTCATCGGCACGCATATTTACTTTCAACAGCCCGATTCTCCCCACCCCGAATACAAGAACGTCGAGGGAAAAGCCTTTAACGGCGTGGCAATCATAGTGGATGGAGAAGTGCGCGCAATTCGCTTAAAAAGCCGCCTTGCCAGCCATACCGACGGCAGGAATATAAATGGTCCATATGAAGAAGAGTTGTATTTTCACAAGGGAGAATGGGCAACGGAAATCGAGTTTTGCGGCAAGAAAATTCCTGTGCTCGGTAAAGACGATCCTTTCGTCATCACGGAGGATATGGTCCAGAGCGATAGTTTAAAAAATCTGGTAGGCTTACGCATATTGGTAGAGATTTGCGAGGAGCACTGGCGCAAGGACCGTCCCGCAAATGCGCACACTGCCGGAAGCGGAAAGGAGGTTGATCTAGTGGTTGGGCTTCACGGCAGCTTTGAATATTTTGCCTGGAATGGCAGCGATGCGGATGTTAATGCCGTCAAGGGCGACCATCGTGATGCGAATACGCTGGAGGGCACCCAGATAACGCGCGCACCGACTGTAGGAGCTTATGCAGCAGGCAATCAGGGCGGTGCATTCGTTTTGTGCGGAGGCGCCAAATGCACCATGTCAGGCGACACGGAGGCCTTTATGCTTAAGGAAGCTCCTCGCCTAGCATTTAATGATGATAACATTCTTACCACTCCCGCATTTGATCTTGACGAAATCCGCCGGCGTCAAGAAACAGGGGAAGGCTTTAGGCGCGAAGAATTTCCAGCAGATGAACTCAAAGAACCGCTGGCTATGGGGTGGGAGCATATGCCGCACCACAAATATGAGATCATGGCCCGTATTCTCACTAAAGGCTTGTTGGATTATATGGTGGCTACCAAGCGGCAGGGCATCGCGCTTTCCTTCAGCGGCGGCATGGATTCCACCAGTTGCGCCTTATTTGTGCGGCTGATGTCGCACTACGCCTTCGCGGAATTGGGAGTGGAGGGGGTGCAGAAAAAATTCGCGTATCTGCGCAATATCTCCTACGAGGATAAGGACGGCAATACGGTGCGTTTTCCTAAAATCAATGAGATCGACACGCCTGAGAAACTCATGGAGCGGTTGCTGCTGACGTTCTACCAGAAAACAAAAAACAACTCGGAAGCGGGGGAAATGGCGGCGCAGACGCTTACAGAAGCTTACGGCTCGCGTCATTACACTCTGGAAATTGACGCTGCCGTGGATGCGTTGCACGCATCACTCGAAAAAGGCATGAACCGGAGTTTAGGATGGGAGGCACATCATGCGTTAAAGGAAGGTGACCCTATTAGAACACAGAATATGCGTATTCTTTACGAAAATGCAGCAGCGCGCTGGCGCGGCATAAATATTCTTCAGGCAGGCAATATCGATAGCTTGCTTGTTCTCGCTCCTAGTGATTGGAATGAGATATGGCGCAAATACTATACGCTTGGCGGCGACGACAATGGCCACTTGGGGTTGCTGGCCGGCGTGTGCAAGGAAGCGCCCTTCGATGAAGGGCTGGTGGGGTTCATGATGCATGTCGCCAAGGGAGAGCTGTGGGGCTATAAACCTACCGCCAAGGAAACCGAGGCCTACAAAATGGTTCTTGCGCAGGATTTCTCGCCGGAATTGATGCCCAAAGAATTTCAACAGAAGGCGGAAGCAGAAGGCCGCATTCCTTATATCATTGACAGCTGTATCGCTTATCATCAGCACGTGAAACAAGGCAAAACGCCTCTGGAGACTTTCATTGGCTTTGAGCGTTTTTACGCGCCGGAACTGGTTAAATATTGGGATCAGATGGATGCGGATTACGCACGCTTGGACGTTCGCACGTTCAATGACGCAACGGGCAAGTTTGACGGCCCTTTAAAGAAGAGCAACCGCATGCCTTCGTTCGATTTAGAGCAGATTGCAACAGTAGTTGATAAAACATTTTCGGTGCATCCCGGCGGGCAATTCGCCCGCTATCAGTTGCCTCTGTCAATTTTTCTTGGCTATAATTTGGATGCGGAAAATACTCATCGCCTGAACGCCCTTAACAAAGGATTCGGCAAGCAAATCGAGCAGATGAAAGCGTATGTGCGCGCCCGCCGCATCGTGGAATATGCGGGCGCGGATACCGCGCGCCGCGAACAGATGGATGCGGAAGGCATCGGCCATGCCAAGAATGAAGAAGTAGATCTAAAATTACTGGAGAAACATGCGGCGAAGCGTAAATTTACCATTCTTAAGCCTGAATATTTTTCTCAAGAAGATCAAAGCACTATTCAGCGCTATTTTGCTGATTTGAAGCAAAAAGCACATGCAAGTACAAAAAACTGGATGACTACGTTGATGCAGAATATAATTGTTTGGCAACGATAAGGCCTTGCTTTTACTTGATTATAATCAAACCGCCTGATGCACGGCCTGCGGCATGCCGCCGCCTGAGATTTGCCAGACCACCACCCGGTTCCGGCCTGAGGATTTTGCCTTGTAGAGCGCTTCGTCGGAGCGTTTCATAATGTCTTCCGGCGTCGATCCGGGGGCGATGTTTGAGACGCCGATGCTGATCGTGCACGTAACAGAAAAAGGGTCGGCGGAAATCCGGAACGGCACGCTTTCAACCGCGCCGCGAATACGTTCCGCGATGGCCGCGGCCGTCTGAATGTCCGTGTTCGGCATGACCACGATGAATTCCTCGCCCCCTGGCCGGGTGGCAAGATCGGTGGTGCGGATATTATTCTGGATGCGCTCGGCCACCTGTTTCAGCACCTCGTCGCCGATAGAGTGGCCCCAGCCGGGACGGTCATTGACATCCTTAAAGTGATCGATGTCTATGGTCATCAAGGAAAGCACGGCTCCCTTATTCAAGGAATCGTCCACCAGATTCTTGAGATGGCTATCGAGATACCGGCGGTTATACAGCTTCGTCAGGCTGTCTATGATCGAGGCGGAGATGCTTTCCTGCACGTTGGAGCGCAGGGCGTCCTGGTAACGCTTGCGGCGAAGCTGAATGCGGACGCGGGCGATCAGCTCGTTGGGATCGAGGGGGGTTGCCAGGTACTCGTCGATGCCTATTTCCAGCCCTTTCACGAGAACTTCCCTATCGTCCTCGTTGACCAGCATCATTAACGGAATCTTGCGGTTTTTTTCCTGCGACCGGATATGCATACCGAGCCGCAGGCCATCCGTATCATCCAATTCCGTATTGATGATGATGAGGTCGTAGCTGCCTTTCGCCACGGCGGTTTCCGCGCTCTCCGCGTGGCACTCCTGCGTCACATGGCCAAGAGCGGAAAGCACTTCCTGTATTCTTTTAGACTGCACGACGTCATCGTCGATGATAAGAATGCTTGCCGGATCGTCCGGATTGATGTGCAGCGGATTCTGATCGATCAACCCAAGCTCGCTGCCGGTTTTATCGCGCAGGCGCAGCTCGTCTATCATGACTTTAAGCCGCACCAGCGAACGCACTCGCGCAAGCAAGTGCAGATCGTCGATAGGCTTGGTGATAAAATCGCTGGCGCCGGCTTCCAGGCCGCGCACACGATCTTCCTGTTCGCTGAGGGCCGTCACCATGACTACGGGTATAAGCGTCGTCGCCGGGTCTTTTTTAAGGCGGCGGCATACCTCGAAACCGTCCATTTCCGGCATCATGACGTCGAGCAAAATAATATCCGGAGAAACATCTTTCACCTTTGCCAGAGCCTCTTTGCCGCTCATGGCAGTGACAACGTTGTAATATTCTTTGGTAAGCTTAACCTCAAGCAACTTGACGTTAGGGGCGAGATCGTCGACTACGAGGACGCGGCCGGGCATGAGATTGCGTTAACGGTGTGTGGGGCTAATGAGTATATTTCTGCACCGTATCCACGAAAGATTCAATGGAAATAGGTTTGGCGAGATAGGCTTCGCAGCCGGAAGCCATGATATTATCCTCGTCGTCCTGCATGGCGAACGCCGTGACGGCTATGACCGGGATATTCCGCATATCCCTATCCCCCTTTAGGGAGCGGATGATATCAATCCCCGATATCTGGGGCAACTGTATATCCATGATGATAATATCGGGCCGGTGCTTGCGCACGAGTTCCGGCACTTCAAGGCCGGAGCGGGTTTCCACAACGGTATAGGAATGCGCTTCCAGCAAATCGCGGAACAATTTGAGATTGAGATCGTTATCTTCGACGATGAGAACCAGCTTGTTATCGCTTTTTCTCGGCGTCGGTTTTTCTCTCACTGCGAGCGCCCTCATGCTGTCTTTCCTCCTTTATAGCGTAATTCTACCGCATTATACACTGGCAAATCAATACACACGTTCTAGGCAGCCTTTATTTATTGAGCCGGGTTTTGATCAAATATTCCACTACTTCCGGATTCAGAAGCGTATTGGTATCGCCTAAATTCTCATAATCGTTCGCAGCGATTTTCCGCAAAATCCTACGCATAATTTTACCGGAGCGCGTCTTGGGAAGGCCCGGCGCCCATTGAATGAAATCAGGCCGGGCGATGGGGCCTATTTTATGCAAGACTTCCTGGATTAATTCTTTCTTCAGAACGTCGCTTGGCTCCACGCCGTTTTTAGGGGTCACATAGGCATAAATGCCTTCGCCCTTGAGCGCGTGCGGAAATCCGACCACGGCTGATTCCGCGATTTTAGGGTGGGCGTCGAGAGCGCTCTCGATTTCCGCCGTGCCAAGCCGGTGGCCGGACATTTTAATGACATCGTCCACCCGGCCCGTGACCCAGTAATAGCCGTCCTTGTCGCGGCGGCAGCCGTCGCCGGAGAAATACCGGCCCGGAAACTGCGTGAAATAGGTTTCCACGAAACGCTGGTGATTCTTATATACGGTGCGCATCTGCCCCGGCCAGGAATCCTGAATGCAGAGATTGCCTTCCGCTTCGCCGCTTAATTCCTTGTTGTCTTTGTCCACGATAACCGCGCGCACGCCGAAAAACGGGAAGGTCGCCGAGCCGGGCTTCAAATCCGTGGCGTAGGGCAGGGGGGTTATAAGAAAACCGCCGGTTTCGGTTTGCCACCAGGTATCCACTACCGGGCAGCGGCCTTCGCCTACCACATCGTGATACCATAACCACGCCTCCGGGTTGATCGGCTCGCCCACGGAACCAAGTATCCTCAAGCTGGAACGGTCGGTTTTTTTTACATGATCGTCGCCCTGCGCCATCAATGCGCGGAGAGCGGTGGGAGCGGTGTAAAAGATGGTCACCTTGTGTTTTTCCACCACCTGCCAGAAACGCGAGGCGTCCGGCCAGGTTGGAAGGCCCTCGAACATCAGGGTCGTGGCGGCGTTGGCCAGCGGCCCGTAGACGATATAGCTGTGTCCCGTTATCCAGCCTACATCCGCCGTGCACCAATAGATATCGCCGTCACGATAATCGAATGCGTAACGATGCGTAAGCGCGGCATAGAGCAGATAACCGCCCGTGGTATGCAGTACGCCTTTGGGCTTGCCGGTGGAGCCGGAGGTGTAGAGAATGAACAGAGGATCCTCCGCGTCCATGACTTCCGGCTCGCAAGCGGTTGAAACCCTGGCCTTTACTTCGTGATACCAGATATCGCGGTCTTTATGCCAGCTAACCTTGGCGCCGGTGCGTTTCACCACAATGACTCTTTTGACGTGAGAAATGCCTTCTAACGCTTTGTCCACGTTTTCTTTAAGCGGAACTTTCTTATCGCCGCGCAAGCCTTCGTCGGCGGTGATGACGGTATCGCTTTCACAATCCTCGATGCGGCCGCGCAGAGATTCCGGCGAAAACCCGCCGAATACTACCG
>CAZXYG010000046.1:0-406 GCA_964644885.1 uncultured Rickettsiales bacterium | reverse complement strand
CCGAATGCACCGCGCCGATGCGCGCGCAAGCGAGCATGGCGTAGGCCGCCTCCGGGATCATCGGCAGATAGATGGTTACGCGGTCGCCTTTCTTGACGCCCTGCGCCTTGAGCACATTGGCGAAGCGGCAGACTTTCCGGTGCAGTTCTTTATAGGTAATGGCTTTCGATTCATCGGGATCATTGCCCTCCCAAATGAGCGCGGTTTTATCCCCATGGGAGGCAAGATGCCTGTCCACGCAATTATAGCAGGCATTAAGCTTTCCGCCTTCGAACCACCGTATGTGGACATCGTTAAGCGCAAAAGAAGTATCCTTTACCTTGCTCCATTTTTTGATCCAATGCAGGCGATGGGCTTGTTCTTCCCAAAATTGTTCAGGATTTTCGATGGATTCCTTGTAGAGGCG
>CAZXYG010000045.1:7645-14493 GCA_964644885.1 uncultured Rickettsiales bacterium | reverse complement strand
ACCACGGTTTGCACCGCGAGGTCAATGCCGCGCTTCAGATCCATCGGATTCATGCCGGCGGCCACGGATTTACCGCCTTCGCGTACGATGGCCTGGGCCAGTACGGTGGCGGTGGTGGTGCCGTCGCCGGCGCTATCGTTAGTCTTGCTCGCGACTTCGCGCAGCATCTGCGCGCCCATATTCTCGAAGGCATCAGCCAGTTCGATCTCCTTGGCTACGGTCACGCCGTCCTTGGTGACGCGCGGCGCGCCGAATTTCTTATCGAACACGACGTTGCGGCCTTTGGGCCCCAGCGTCACTTTCACCGCGTTGGCGAGGATATCCGCGCCGCGCAGGATTTTCTCACGGGCACTGCTGCCGAAAACGATTTGTTTCGCTGACATTAGATGTTCTCCTGATGTGCTATGTTGTTAGGCTGCTTTTTTCTTGGCGTTGGTCTCTTCGATCACAGCAAGAATATCGGATTCCTTGAGGATCAGAAGATCTTCGCTGTCGATTCGGATTTCCTGGCCGCCCCATTTGCCGAACAGGATGATGTCCCCCTTCTTGACATCGAGCGGGATCAGCTTGCCGTTTTCGTCGCGGGCGCCCGAGCCGGCTGCTATCACTTCGCCTCTCGTGGGCTTCTCCTTGGCCGTATCCGGGATAATGATGCCCCCGGTAGTTTTCTCATCTTCCTCGATCCGACGCACCAAAACGCGGTCATGCAAAGGACGTACTTTCATTGCTTCAATCTCCTTAAATGAAGGTTAATGCTGCCTTCTCAGGCAAAGCAGGGCAAGATATAAGTGTGTTTAACGGGATGTCAAGGGGCAGACTAAAGATAAATTCACATTAATTGACAATCATGCTGCTGCGTTGCCGCAGCCGAGCCTGTTTCTCAAGCAGGTACATCTGCTGCCAGTAACCTGGAGAAGCCGCTTCCGCCGTCAGTGGCGAAGGATGGCGCATCCGTTGTTCGTGATCTCGCGTCCTATGCGAAGCTCGCGGTACATGGTATGCGGCATAAGGCGCGCTTGCTTGAGCGTTACTGCGTTCTTTATGAATCCGGTCAGTCCACGAGGACTGGGTTGAACGCGTGGCGTTGAACTGATGCGGGAATGGCGTGATACTTGGATCATGCGGTGTATCTTGATGTAAGTGTCTGTGATGAAAGTGAAAATTCACGTCTCGCATAGCGCGGGCGGCATAAGGTGTCACCGAGGTGGTGCCCCAGCGCCGATCAGGATACCCCGGCATAAGAGGTATATCGTCTTCTTTGCGAAAGAAAAAAGAAAACACGCTCTTTTGCCAGAAAGAAGAATTTGCCATAGTGCTCATATTGGGATTGTACCAGAAATCCGGCATTTCTTCAAGATATTTACAATTTTATACGAAATTAGTTCAAATATGATTCTATACCCCCGCCGCATCGTGTGCGATTCTCGGTTTTTTCTATGTAAATCATGCTGAATTATTTGCACTTATGGGCATTCTCAGGTAAAAAGCCTGACTTGCAATAGTGAACGAAGAAAGCATCGACATGCATCCCTACCGCAGCCATACGTGCAACGAACTGCGCAAGGTCCACATCGGGCAGAGCGTGAAACTTTCCGGCTGGGTGCACCGGCGGCGCGATCATGGGCATCTGCTGTTCATCGATCTGCGCGACCATTACGGCGTGACGCAGTGCGTGTTCAACGACGATAAGGCGTTTTTTGACGCCGCCACCCATACCAGCTTCGAAAGCGTGGTGACGGTGACGGGGAAAGTGGTGGCGCGCTCCGCGGAAACGGTGAACGGTTCGATCGGCACCGGCGAAATCGAAGTGGTGGCGGAAAGTTTCCACGTCGAATCCGCCGCCGATCCGCTGCCGCTCCAGGTGAACGCCGACGGCGACTTCCCGGAGGCGACCCGGCTGAAATACCGCTTCGTCGATCTACGGCGTGACAAAATTCACCGCAACATCGTGCTGCGCTCGCAGGTGATTGCCTCGCTGCGGCGGCGCATGACGGAGATGGGTTTTCTGGAAATCCAAACACCGATCCTCACCAGCAGCTCGCCCGAAGGCGCCCGCGATTACTTAGTGCCGAGCCGTATTCATCCGGGGAAATTTTATGCTCTGCCGCAAGCGCCGCAGCAATTCAAGCAACTGTTAATGGTTTCCGGTTTCGACCGCTATTTCCAGATCGCGCCCTGTTTCCGCGACGAGGATGCGCGCGCCGACCGTTCGCCCGGCGAGTTTTACCAGCTTGACCTTGAAATGGCCTTCGCCACGCAGGAGGACGTGTTCGCGGTATCCGAGCGGGCGTTGCACGGCGTGTTTGCTGAATTCTCCGAGCGGGTGGCGACGCCTTCGCCGTTCCCGCGCATTTCCTACGCCGCCGCCTTGCTGAAATACGGCACCGACAAACCGGATTTACGGATTTCCATCGAAATTGCTGATGTCACCGGGATATTCAGCGGCTCGGAATTCCATGTTTTTGCGCGGAATATCGAGAAAGGCTCGGTGGTGCGCGCGATTCCCGTGCCGGGAGTGGCTGCGCAGCCGCGCAGTTTCTACGACCGGAAAATCGCGTTCGCGCAAGAGCAGGGAGCGCCGGGGCTGGCCTATATCATTTTCGACGAGAGCGGCGAGGCCAAGGGGCCGATCGCCAAGTTTCTCGACGCTGGGCGGCTCGAAGCGCTGCGCGCGGCGACCGGCGTGCTGCCGGGTGGCGCGGTGTTCTTCGCCTGCGACAAGGAGAAGGCCGCCGCCGCGCTGGCCGGGCAGGTGCGCGTGCATCTAGCGCAGGAACTGGGGATGGTGGAGAAGGACGTCTACCGCTTCTGCTGGGTCACGGATTTTCCATATTTCGAATGGAACGAGGACGAGAAGAAAATCGATTTCAGCCATAACCCGTTCTCCATGCCGCAGGGCGGGCTGGAGGCGCTGGAGAAAGCGGCGAATAACGACGATCTGCTTTCGATTCTCGCGTACCAGTACGACATCGTGTGCAACGGCATCGA
The DNA here is from genome assembly GCA_964644885.1 of uncultured Rickettsiales bacterium. Classification (GTDB taxonomy): domain Bacteria; phylum Pseudomonadota; class Alphaproteobacteria; order Rickettsiales; family JACKKO01; genus CAZXYG01. The sequence goes on along the minus strand of CAZXYG010000045.1, from coordinate 11,505 downwards.
GCTTTCCAGCGGCGCGATTCGCAATCACCGGCCGGAGATCATGTATAAAGCCTTTGAAATCTGCGGCTATCCGAAGGAGGAGGTAGACCGGCGCTTCGGCGGCATGATCCGCGCTTTCAAGCTGGGCGCACCGCCGCACGGCGGCATCGCGCCGGGGGTGGATCGCATCGTCATGCTGCTGGCCGACGAGCCGAACATCCGCGAAGTCATCGCCTTCCCCATGAACCAGCGCGCCGAAGATCTGCTGATGGGAGCGCCTGCCTCGGTAGAACAGAAACGCCTCAACGAGCTGCACATCTTGCTCTCGCCCAAGGCGAAAGATGCGCTGGAGAGGGAAACCGCCGGAGAACCTGCCAGCGATGCGGCGTAACCTGTATTCACGACTGCATTTCCAGAGGCCTTGAAATTTTCCACAGCAGGTTCCATTGCGCCTGCTGCACCCGCGCTAGTTCGGCGCTTTCGATCAGCATGCCGAAGCTCTCCTTGATGGAGGAAAGGAACGCGACCTTGTCGGCGTAAATCCATATGCCCATGGTAAACCGTACGTCTTCGGGCGCGCTCCGGACGTAGCGCAGCCAGGCGTCTCCGGAACTCATATAGACGTATTTCCGTACGTCCACTGCTTCTGAAGGCGGCCATATCCCGCGAATCCGGATGTTCCTGAGCAGCCGTTGTTCCGTGTGATACGCCAGAAAATCTTTGGGCAGAACTTGGATCATGCTTTTCGCTGGCCAGAAGGTGCATGTGTCGATGTCGTGATAGAGCAGAACGTCGTTGTAAATATGCTGTAACCCCTCCTTGCCCTCGAAAAGCTGCATGTGGGGCTTGAGCAGGCTTGATCCCTGCATTTTCTTGAGCTGCGGCAGCACGGCATGGAATCGTTCCTTGTTCTTTTGTAACTGACAGATTTTCTTTTCAAAGAGGATTTCCAGGTTGTCCGGCGTTTCGGCATGAAACATGCGCACGCCTTTTTTCAGCGTGCGCACCAGTACGCCCTTATCGCTCATCGCTTGCAGGAGATTGTAGAGCGTGGGCCGTACAAGCCCCATCTTTTTTGCCAGTATGCCCGCTGTACACCCCCCGTGCCGGAGCAGATGGAAATATACGCGCGCTTCCGTATCGTTCAAATCCAGGTCGCGGAGAAGTTGGTTAAGCATGCTGTTGTCAGGCTTTGCTGACAGTATAGGGAAATATGCCGGATCATGCTAGAAGATTCAGAAAATAGCATGGTTTCAATATGGTTGCCGCCACAGATGATTATTACGTCAAGAGAGTGGTAGCATCTCCTGACGGGGAGCGGTACATGCATGTCCATCTTGATTCAAGACATCCCCTGCCTGCAGAAGCCGACGCAGAAATGAGGAAAGCCGGGTTCAGCCCTTCCCGGCCTGAGATTTCCTGCATCACCGCGAGCAGTGGACATAACCCCAACGCGGACCTTACCCTGCGAATGTATTAGGAGGCGAATCCTGAGAACTGGACGTTCAAGACAAACGTCAAACGTGAATTCGATCGGGCTTTGGCTTGTGCGATCAGGACTATGAAGACGCATGAACTCCAAGCATATGTTGAAGCCGAGATGGTGGCGGGGGAGGGAGCGTTTTCGGGAAAGCCGTTCGATCCGGAACGCTACGATGCGCTGGTTCCCGTGATCCAATATACGGCGGGAAAATTAGGAGAGACGGCGCTTTTTGTTCCGTGTGGCGGAGAGACACGCTCTTTGCCGGCGAAGGTTTTCCAACGGAATCCATCTACCGTACTTGAAATTCCTACTACGGAATTCCACCTTACCGTGAACCCCCGTTACTGTGACGAAAGGCTGCTGCGCGTGCTCGACGGCATGGGCCTGCTCGGCTACGGCGTAAACAAGGTGATGATGAATCAGAAGGGAGAGCTTGCCGTTGACCCTGCAGGTAAGCTGATCGTTGTGCAAGAACGCCCTCTCACTTTGCGCCATGCCCAGAAGAGCGCGACTGATTTTCAGGATTTTCTGGCGATCACGGGGCTTGTGCTCCATATTGTGAGGGAGCTTGGTGGGATTGCCGAACCAACGCAACTGGGTAGCGTTGCTAAATACTACCCGGCCACGTTCAAGATCGAGCGCTTGGTCACATTCGAGCATCGCGGACTGGCACCCTACCAGATTCCGCCAATTATGGATCGTGCCACTATACGCGAAGATGTCCGGCCTCCCCGCCAGGTCGCGCAAGGCATCAGCGATGTGGCAAGGTATATGAAGGAAATCGGCATGATCTGCGGCGGTTTGAGTCTCGGCGCGAAAGCAAAGTAGGCTAGGCGTTTCGCGTATTATCCTTCAGCCAGACGGCGAATTCCGATTCGCTGATTTCGTCCACGGCGAGTTTTACCATCGTAATAACGGCTTCTTCCTCGTCTGCCTTTAGCGCATAACCGTTTTTCTCCAGGAATACGCCTGCCGCTGTGAAAGCAGTCCGCTTGTTGCCATCCACGAAAGCATGATTCTTGCAGAGGCCGTAGGCATAGGCGGCGACCAGGGCAAACATATCGGGATTGCCATAGGCTAACAGATTACGGGGACGCTCAAGCGCCGATTCCAGAAGTCCGGTATCGCGGACGCCAAGACCGCCGCCATAGGTTTTGATCAGGCGGTCATGGAGATAGACGACGTCGGCAAGCGTGAGCCATGAAGGTTCCTTCAACATTCGGAGAGCTTGCGCAGCGTTTTATGATACCGGCGAATAAAGCTGTCGGCGGCCTGCATGGTTTCTCCGGAAACCTCCGCTTCTGCGGGTAGCGCGCGCATTTCATAGCCCGTAGGCGTCTGGATGAGCGCGATGCGGTCGCCTTTTTCCACGTTGAGGTGCTGCAATACTTCTTTGGGAAATACCGCGCCCACCGAATTACCCACCGTGGTGAGTTTGACTTCCAGCATATGCGGCCTCCTGTTGTTATAACATTCATTATAACAATGTCCGGCGGGCCGGGCAAGCAAGAAAGCGGTTTACCATTCGCGGACGGCTGGTGTATAAACGCCGGCATGACGACCATCGGCACCCGGCTTTATACGTGGCTTTTTGGCGAATCCGTCGGCGAGGACGAGTTCGGCAACCGCTACTACCGCAGCGCGCGGGAGGAGGGGGCACATATGGGGCGCGGCAATCGGGAGCGAAGGTGGGTGATCTACCGGGGGCTGCCGGAGCCATCCAAGGTGCCGGCCGCTTGGCATGGATGGTTGCACTACATCCATGACGAGCTGCCTGCCGAAGGAGCCGCGGCGACGGAATATAAAGGGGAGAAATCCCACATACCTAACCTCACCGGCACCGGCCTTGCCTATCGCCCTCCGGGGCACATTTACCGGGGCGGGAAGCGGGAGAAGGCGACTGGGGATTATGAGGCGTGGGTGCCGGATTGAAGAAGTTAGAAGCTAAAGATTAGGGGTTGAAAAATGAATCGCAACGTATTTGAGACATTATTAGGCGCGGTAGTGTTGCTGGTGGCGGCGGGTTTCTTGAGCCTTGCCTACAAGCTCGGCAACGTGCAGCCGCAGGACGGCTATCATGTGCGGGCGAAATTCGAGCGCGTGGACGGGCTGAATCTAGGCGGCGACGTGCGCGTGAGCGGCCTGAAGGTAGGCACGGTAGTGAATCAGGCCATTGATCCGCAAAATTATCTTGCCGTCGTCACTTTCTCCATCAAGGACGAGGTGAAGCTGCCCAAGGATTCCTCGGCGGAGATCGTGAGCGATGGGCTGCTGGGCGGTAAATATGTCTCGATCGTTCCGGGTGGAGCCGAGGAAATGCTGAAAGATGACGACATGATCGAATTCACGCAATCCTCCATCAGCATCGAACAGTTGATCGGCAAATTCGTTTTTGGTT
>CAZXYG010000045.1:0-7635 GCA_964644885.1 uncultured Rickettsiales bacterium | reverse complement strand
TTTGGTTCTGCCGGGAAAGACAAAGAGCCTGAAGGAGCCGGCTCCTCCGCTCAGCCTGCTGAAAAGGATGTGTTCTAATCGAAAAATAGCGGCGTTGCCGTTTCCACAAGAAAAACGAGGTGGGTTCATGCCGGTGTCTTTCTTTGCAAAAGAAATATGGTTTCTACTCATAGGGTGTGTTGCCGCACCTGTTTTTGCTTTAGCGAATCCTTATCCAAAGGGCGCGGAACTGCGCGGCTTGAATAAGATTACGGCGCGGACATCCATTTTTATAGCGGAGAAGGAGCAGCCGATGCAGTTCGGCAATCTTGAAATCACGGTGCGCGAATGCTGGAAAGCGCCGCCAGAGGAAAAGCCAGAAGCAAAGGCGTTGCTTGAGATATGGGAGCAACGCCCGAATGAAAAAAAACACCGCATTTTCCATGGCTGGATGTTTCAATCAAGCCCTGCGCTCAATGCGCTCGAACACCCTGTGTATGATGTGATCCTTCTCGATTGCAAAAACTGATTACTAATTATTGACGACCGTGATACCCTTTTCGTATGGCGGAGGCTAAGAAGGCAGGCAGCGGCAAGATCATAGGAAACCTGATCATCGCTGTCATCGTGCTGACGGTGATTGCGGCGGCGCTGACCTCGGTCGGATTTTACTACGTGTTCATCTTATTGGTGACGGGATTGCTGCCGGGAATTGCTGCCTATATCGTAGATCGCCGCAAGGGCAAGTTCACTTCTAAAACCGTTCTGGCCTTCAATATCTCGGGACTCCTTCCGCAGTTCGCGGCAGCTCTCGGCAGCGGCTCCCCTGATACCACGGCACTGGCATTGCTTGTAAATCCCTATACCTGGCTTATGCCTTATGGCTTTGCTGCTTTCGGCTGGGCTGTGGTCTATATCGTCCCGCAGGTTGCATTGTTGATTCTCTCCATCCGTGCAGATTTTACCATTGGCAAGATCGAGCATTTTCAAAAAAGACTGATCAAGGAATGGGGCGAAGAGGTGCGGAAGTAATGGACGTAGCTCTATCGGGATAGTCAGTGATAATCCCGTCCACGCCGAGCGCATGCATGCGTGCGATGCCCTCCGGCGCATTCACTGTCCAGGGAAAAAGCTTTATCCTGAGATTTCTGCAGGCATGTGTAAAATCTTCGTCAACTAGGGCGTAATGAGGCAATATGGCCTGAGGAGAGAGACTCTTGCATAAGCTTTTCAGCTCGTTTACTCCGCCATGCTCCATGCCCGCTCCTATGACAATGCGCGGATCGAGTTTTCGAAGCTCGGCCAGTTCACGATGTAGATCGGTGATAATGATCAGCGCTTCATACGTCCATCCCTTTGCAATGTAATGATGCACAAAATCGGCGATATCCGGCGCCATTCCGTCGTGCTTCAGTTCAATGAAAATCGGTATGCGCCGGTTTTCTTCCAATACCGTTATAAATGCGGGTATTTCCTCCACAACCTGCGCAAGCGTGGGTATGGTTTCGCCTCCTCCCGCGTCTAATTTTTTCAGCGCGGAAAGAGATGCTGCGCGCACCGCGCCATATCCATTCGTGGTGCGTTCCAGGGTATCGTCGTGAATCACCACCAATTCCCCGGAGGCGCATCGATGCACATCCAGTTCAATCGCATCGGCGCCTAAGGCAAGCGCCAGTCGGAAGGCATGCATGGTATTCTCTGGCGCGTGACCGGATGCGCCGCGATGGGCAATGATCTGCGTCAGCGCCTGTTTTTTCCTTTTCCCCATCATTCCGAATTGCTATATATCATGGTAGGGGTAGTTGCGACAGGGGGTTATGCTTTTTACCTTGCAGAGAATATTGCTGTTGGTGTTTTGCGCATCCGTGGTTCTTACCTGTGCGCTTATCGCTAAAACGGTACTGGTGCTGAACGGATGCGAGGGGTGTGTCATGCAGCGCATTCTTGATTATTTCGGCATGGATTACGGACAGAATTGGGCGGGCATATCCATGGAGCAGATGGTTTCGCTTTCGGCTAAGCTGAAGGCGCTGCGTTACGCGATCGGATTTTCGGCCATTATGTACGTGTTATATTGCGGCGCTTGGTATGCAAGGCAATTTGAAACCGCTGGCGGCGGCGTACTGAAAGTATTCTCGCTCTTCGGCAGAACCACGGTGATGTTTTGTATTGTCTTCATGCACATGACGTTGGTTCTGGATATCACGAAGCTCATGGATAGTATGAGTTGAAGTCTCAGGACGCGCGGCACCATGCACATTATTCTCAACGGAGAATCAACAAGCCTGCAAAACGGCACTTCGCTGGCGGCCATACTGGAGCGGTATCGGGTGGATGTACGCAAAACGGCGGTGGAGCGCAACCGGGAAATTGTGCCTCGTTCTCTTTACGACACTACGGTGCTTCAAGAAGGTGATGCGCTGGAGATCATCACGTTCATCGGAGGTGGCTAATGCAACAGGCGATTCCCCATCGCGCTGTTGCTGCAGCCCATGAAGGCGATGGCTTCCTGCTTGCCGGTGCGATGTATCGTTCCCGGTTGTTGGTTGGCACCGGAAAGTACGGCAATCTGGATGAAACGGTTGCGGCGGTGGAGGCGTCGGGCGCGGAAATCATTACGGTAGCAGTGCGCCGCGCCGATCTTGTCGCTATGGATAAGCCTTCGCTGCAGGATAAGCTGCCTGCGTCGAAATATACATATCTTCCCAATAGCGCGGGCTGTTATACGGCGGAGGAAGCGGTGCGAACGCTACGGTTTTCGCGGGCGGCTTGCGGCGGAAAGCTGGTAAAGCTGGAGGTGATCGGCGACCGAGCGACGCTCTATCCCGATTCGGTTGAAACGCTGAAAGCGGCTGAGATATTAGTGAAGGAAGGCTTCGATGTGATGGCCTACACCAACGACGATCCCGTGATGGCCAAGCGTCTGGAGGAAGTTGGGTGTGTCGCTGTGATGCCGCTTGCTGCGCCTATCGGTTCTGGGCTTGGGATACGCAATCCCCTTAATATACGGTTGATTGTGGAGCGGTCAAAAGTGCCTGTGCTGGTGGATGCGGGCGTGGGTACGGCTTCCGACGCGGCGATCGCCATGGAACTAGGCTGCGACGGCGTGCTGATGAACACCGCCATCGCCAAGGCTAAAAATCCGGTGATGATGGCCCGGGCTATGAAACTCGCGGTTGAAAGCGGCAGGCTGGCTTATCTGGCGGGCCGCATGCCGAAGCAGTCCCGCGCCGATGCGTCTTCCCCGGAAGGGGGAATGATTTAGGGGGGGTATGCGCGTTTCAGCACTATTCTTTTCCTTCTGGGGCACGTTGGCAATCGCGCTGCTCGTTACCCTCTGCCGCATTTATTATCTCGGCGTCACTCCCTTTGATCTTTATGCCGATGAGGCGCAATACTGGACGTGGGCCAAATTCTTCGATTTCGGCTATTATTCCAAGCCGCCGATGGTAGCCTGGCTGATTGCGCTCAGCACGCATTATTGTGGCGATGGTGCTTTCTGCGTTCGGTTGGCGTCGCCCATCGTGCATGGCCTCACCGCCTTGCTCGTCTATGGTATTGGAGCAAAGCTTTACGACGCGAAAGTGGGATTTTGGTCCGCTGTTACCTATCTCACCCTGCCTGGCGTGTCTCTTTCCGCTATCCTTATCTCCACAGATCCGCCTCTGCTTTTTTTCTGGGCTTTGGCCATTTTTTCTTTTATCTACGCCATGGAAGGTTGGCGCGACCAATGGTGGGCGGTGAGTGGTATTGCAGCGGGGCTTGGCTTGCTCAGCAAATACACGATGGTCTTCTTCTTTCCCTCTGCGCTCTGGTACATGCTGAGCAGCCATGAAGGCAGACTATATTTGAAATCCAGCGCGCCGTGGTTCGGCTTGCTGTTTGCGCTGCTGCTATTTCTGCCTAATCTGCTGTGGAACTATTCCAACCATTTCGTGAGTTTTTTTCATACGATGGACAATGCCAACTTTTCCGGATTTTCGCTCCATCCGGAAAATCTGGCGATCTTCATTGCGGGCCAGGCCGGCGTGTTCGGCCCTATTCTGCTGGCGGTTCTGGCTTGGCAGGTCGGCCATGTCAAGCCGTTGTTCAAAAATGAAAAAGATCGCCTGCTGCTCTGTTTCATTATTCCCTTTCTTGCGGCCATCGCCGTAATCAGCCTGCTGTCGCGCGCGCATGCGAACTGGGCGGCGCCGGTCTATATCCCGGCCACGGTATTGACAGTCTCCTGGCTGCTCGGTAGGGGAAAACAGTTTTTGCTCATCATTTCCCTGATTCTGCATGTATCGGCTGCCGTGCTTTTCCATAGCCTTGATCCGATCATTCGCCTTTCCGGGCTTGAGCTTGCGGCGCATACCGACCCGTTCCGCCGTGTGCGAGGATGGCAGGAATTCGGCGCGCAAGCGGTAAGTTATCTCAATGCGTATCCTGGCACGATTCTGCTTAGTGACGAGCGCAAAACGGTCGCTCAACTTATGTATCTTCTGCGCACTGCAGACGGCAGGCCCTATACTGTAATGAAATGGAACGCCGACCGCGTCATACAGGATCATTATGACCTCACAACGGATATGAATTACTACAAAGGAAACGATTTTCTGCTTATCTCGCGCGAGCAGAACCCTTCGTTGATCCTGCCTTATTTTAAGTCCTACCGTCTTGCAGGCACCATCGCGCTATCGCATTACCGTGATCCAGACCGTGCGTTTTCGGTATATTATCTGAAGGGATTCAAGGGGTATTAATGGAGAACTGTAGAATGGTTAGGCGCGCATGGTTTGAAATGCTCCAGTTCTCCAATGCAACAGTTCACGATTTCCAGAGAAATTAAACCGTGTGGTTTGTTATTTCAATAGGTGCAGCGTTTGCCGCCATATTCCTTGCCTTTCCTGAAATAGACCTGTGGGTGAGTGGCCTATTTTACCGACCGGGAGAGGGGTTTTTCCTGCGAACACACCCCATACCTACGCTCATTCATGAAGCCGTGCCTATATTTACCTGCATGATGGCGGCGTGTTTTATTGTCTTATTGATAGTAAAGTCATTTTACAGGAAAATGTTATCCGGAATTACGCGAAGACATCTGATATTTCTTCTTTTCGCGCTTATCATGGGGCCGGGGCTGGTGGTGAACGCGGTGCTCAAAGATCACTGGGGCCGCGCCAGGCCGGTGAATATCGAGCAGTTCGGCAGCCAAAAACGCTTCACCCCGCCGCTGATTCTCAGCGATCAGGAGGGCAAATCCTTCACTTCCGGCGACGCCTCGGTGGGGTTTTTCCTCTCGGCCTTCGCCTTCCTGTTTACCGGCAGGCGGCGGAAACTACTATACGCGGGCGGCATCGCGGCGGGTTTGCTCATCGGCCTCGTGCGCATCGTCATGGGCGCGCATTTCCTCAGCGACGTGCTGTTTTCTGGAGTGGCTGTGTTAATGATGGTGCATTTACTATATAAGGTAATGTTTCGGCAAACTGTCACAATTCCTAGTTACTAGCCACTAGCTGCCAGCCACTATCATCTTGCCACCCTGCCCGGAAATCTGTTAGCTTCCGGCTCTTATGGCCAAAACCCCCGTTGTCAAGCAATTGGAAGATAAGCGCCGCGCCGCGCGCCTGGGCGGCGGACAGGACAAGATCGACAAGCAGCACGAGGGCGGTAAGCTCACCGCGCGCGAGCGCATCGAGGCGCTGCTCGACCCGGATTCCTTCGAGGAATACGGCATGTTTGTGGAACATCGCTGTTCCGATTTCGGCATGGGCAAGAAGCGTATCCCAGGCGATGGCGTCGTTACCGGCCACGGCACCATAAACGGCCGCGGCGTTTACGTTTATAGCCAGGATTTCACGGTGCTGGGCGGGAGTTTAAGCGAAACCAACGCGCTTAAAATATGCCGCATCATGGATATGGCGATGAAAGTGGGCGTGCCTGTGATTGGCATTAACGATTCTGGCGGTGCGCGTATCCAGGAAGGGGTGGATTCGCTGGGCGGCTACGGCGAGATTTTTCAGCGCAACGTGCTGGCTTCGGGCGTGATTCCGCAGTTATCCATGATCATGGGGCCTTGCGCGGGTGGCGCGGTCTATTCCCCGGCGCTCACCGATTTCATTTTCATGGTGCGCGGCACTTCTTACATGTTCGTGACCGGCCCGGACGTGGTGAAAACCGTTACTCACGAGGAGGTCACGCGCGAGGAGCTGGGCGGCGCCACGGTGCATACCACGCGCTCGCACGTTGCCGACCTCGCCTTCGACAGCGATATCGATGCGTTGCTGCAGGCGCGCCGCCTGTTCAACTTTCTGCCGCTCTCCAACCGCGAGCAGCCGCCCGTGCGCGTGACGCAGGACCCGGAAGACCGCGTGGACTTAACTCTCAACACGCTGATCCCGGAAAACCCCAACAAGCCTTATGACATGATGGAGTTGGTGGAAAGCGTGACGGACGAAGGCGATTTTATGGAAATTCAACCGGATTTCGCCAAGAATATCATCACCGGCTTCGGGCGCATGAATGGTATGACCGTCGGCATCGTCGCCAACCAGCCCATGGTGCTTGCCGGTTGCCTGGACATTAACGCCTCGGTCAAGGCCGCGCGCTTCATCCGCTTCTGCGATGCGTATAATATCCCGGTGGTGACGTTTGTGGACGTGCCAGGCTTCCTGCCCGGCATCCATCAGGAGCACGGCGGCATCATCAAGCACGGCGCAAAATTACTCTACGCTTATGCCGAGGCCACGGTGCCGAAAATCACCATCATTACGCGCAAGGCCTATGGCGGTGCCTATATCGTGATGAATTCTAAGCATTTGCGCGGCGACATCAATTACGCCTGGGCTAATGCTGAGATCGCGGTGATGGGTGCGGAAGGAGCGGCGGAAATCCTCTATCGCGGCGAGGATGCCGAGGGCCTCAAGAAACGCACCGAGGACTACAAGGATAAATTCGCCAATCCCTTCGTGGCCGCCAGCCGCGGCTTCATCGACGACGTGATCCGCCCGCAGAACACGCGCTGGCGCATCTGCCGCGCGCTTGCCATTCTCAAGGACAAGAAGGTGGCCGCGCCGTGGAAGAAGCATGATAATCTGCCGCTTTAGGGGTAAGTCGTGAGTGTCGTGAAGACATAATATTGACAATGCGTGCCTTATGGATGTATGATAAATGACTGAATATGTATTCAGCACGCAAAAGAATGCGGTATTGAAAAGTGAGCGCGGTATCAGCTTCGAGGAAATTATTTTTCTTATCGAATCTGGGGCCATGCGTCATGTGCGCAATCATCCCAACCAGCAGAAATACCCGAAGCAGAAAATGTACATTGTCGAGATCAACGGCTATGCCTACGTCGTTCCCTTTCTGGATGAAGACGGCGTAATCCGACTTAAAACCGCCTATCCAAGCAGGAAGGCGACCAGACAACACGTGAAAAGGAGAAACGAACCATGAAAAAGAAAGAGCCGCCCTTACTGGATCCCCCTTATCTGGATGAGGAAGAACGGGAGATCATGGAATCCTTCAACCGTGACGAATGGGTGTCCGTGGAGAACATGGAGGAGGAAATCCAACGTGCCCAGGAAGCCGCGCGCAATTATTTCAAGAAGGACGCGCGGATCAACATCAGACTCTCCAGCGCCGACCTGATGATGATCAAGCGCCGCGCGGCGC
>CAZXYG010000044.1:12405-15615 GCA_964644885.1 uncultured Rickettsiales bacterium | reverse complement strand
ACCATGTCCAAGGCGAAATTTGAACGGACGAAGCCGCATTGCAACGTTGGGACGATCGGTCACGTTGACCACGGGAAGACGACGTTGACGGCGGCGGTTACGACGGTTTTATCGAAGAAGGGCATGGCGGAGGCGCGGGCGTACGATTCGATTGACGCGGCTCCGGAGGAGAAGGCTCGGGGCATCACGATCGCGACGGCGCACGTGGAGTACGAGACCGACAAGCGGCATTACGCGCACGTGGATTGCCCGGGCCACGCCGACTACGTGAAGAACATGATCACGGGCGCGGCGCAGATGGACGGCGCGATTCTGGTGGTATCCGCGGCGGACGGCCCGATGCCGCAGACCAGAGAGCATATTTTGCTGGCGCGCCAGGTGGGCGTGCCCGCCATCGTGGTGTTCATGAACAAGGTGGACATGGTGGACGATCCGGATCTTCTGGATCTGGTGGAGATGGAAGTGCGCGAGCTTCTCACCAAATACCAATTCCCCGGCGACACGATTCCGATCGTGCGCGGCTCGGCTCTGGCGGCTCTGGAAGGCCGCAACCCGGAGATCGGCGAGAACGCGATCATGGCGCTGATGGACGCGGTGGACGGCTACATCCCGCAGCCCGCGCGGCCGCTGGATAAACCCTTCCTGATGCCGATCGAGGACGTGTTTTCGATCGAAGGAAGAGGCACCGTGGTGACGGGCCGCGCCGAGCAGGGCCGCATCAAGGTGGGCGAGGAAATCGAGATCGTGGGCATCAAGCCGACCGTCAAGACGATCTGCACCGGCGTCGAGATGTTCCGCAAGCTTCTGGACGAAGGCCAGGCGGGCGACAACATCGGCGTGCTGCTGCGCGGCACCAAGCGCGAGGAAGTGGAGCGCGGCCAGGTTCTGGCCAAACCGGGCACGATCACGCCGCACACCAAGTTCGAGGCCGAGGTGTATATCCTCACCAAGGAGGAAGGCGGCAGGCACACGCCGTTCTTCAATAACTACCGGCCGCAGTTCTACTTCCGCACCACCGACGTCACCGGCTCGATCGCGCTGGCGGCAGGCGCGGAAATGGTGATGCCCGGCGACAACGCCAAGATCACCGTGCAGCTCATCGCCCCCATCGCCATGGACGAAGGCCTCCGCTTCGCCATCCGCGAAGGCGGAAGAACCGTCGGAGCAGGCGTCGTCGCAAAGATTATTGAGTAGGGAAAGAAAATGGACGGGCAAAAAATACGCATCAAGCTGAAGGCCTTCGATCATCGGCTGCTTGATCAGTCGGCGCGGGATATCGTGCGCACGGTGCACCGCACCGGCGCGGAATCGCGCGGACCGGTGCCGCTGCCGGTGCAGCGCGAAGTGTTCACGGTCAACCGCAGCCCACACGTCGATAAAAAATCACGCGAACAGTTTGAAATCCGTACGCAAAAACGCCTGATAGACATCGTTGATTCCAATGCCCAAACCATCGAAGCGTTGGGAAAGCTTGACCTCCCCGCCGGAGTAAACGTGGAAATCCAGATTCTGGAGGCGGCGTAAATCGCCGTTAGCACGTATGCGCACCGGTCTTCTGGCAAAAAAACTCGGTATGAGCCGCTTCTATACGGCGGAAGGCGCGCACGTCCCCGTGACGCTGCTGCACGTGGATAACTGCCAGGTCACCGCCGTTCGCACCAAGGAAAAAGACGGCTATACCGCCGTGCAGCTTGGCATCGGCGCCCGCAAGCCGAAAAACGTGACCAAGCCGCTTAAAAACCATTTCGCTAAGGCGAAGGTGCTTCCCAAGGCAAAGCTCGCGGAATTTCGCGTGGCGGAAGACGCGCTTCTCGAACCGGGCGCAACGCTTTCCGCTGATCATTTTCTCACGGGACAGAAAGTGGACATCACCGGCATGACTCTGGGCAAGGGATTCGCGGGCGTAATGAAGCGCCACAATTTCGCCGGATTGGAAGCCAGCCACGGCGTTTCGATCTCGCACCGCTCGCACGGCTCCACGGGTCAACGTCAAGATCCAGGCCGCGTTTTCAAAGGCAAAAAGATGGCCGGACACTTGGGCGACGAGCGCGTCACTCAGCAGAGCTTGGAAATCATGTTCGTTAATGCGGAAGAAGGCATCATCGGCGTCAAAGGTTCCTTTCCCGGCGCGGAAGGTAGCGTGGTAATGATTCGCGACGCCGTCCGCAGCAAGCGCCCCGAAAAAGCGCCCTACCCCGCCGCGCTCAAGACGATTAGAAAGACGGAAGAAGTACAATCCGCCTCCGAAGCGAAAAAGGAATAGCCATGAAAGCGCCCGTTTTCACTCTGGATAACGCAAAACTTTCGGATATCGAGCTGAACGACGCGATCTTCGGCATCAAACCGCGCAAGGATATTCTTCAGCGCGTCGTCGAATGGCAGCGCGCCAAGAAGCAGGCAGGCACGCACAGCTCGCGCACCATCAGCGAGATCAGCGGCACCACGAAAAAACCGTTCAAGCAAAAAGGCACCGGCAATGCGCGCCAGGGCAGCCTGCGCTCGCCCCATATGCGCGGCGGTGCCGTGGTATTCGGCCCGAAGCCGCGCAGCCACGCGTACGACTTACCTAAATCCATCCGCAAGCTAGGCCTTAAATCCGCGCTTTCGTTGAAGGCCAATGAAGGCAAGCTGCGCGTGATAGACACGCTGGCCGTCAAAAATCCGAAAACTAAGGAACTCGGCAAGAAGTTCGAACAGATGGGTCTGAAAGCCGCCCTGTTCGTGCGCGGCGACAACGCCAAGGATGCGTTTACCAAGGCCGTGAAGAATCTTCCGCGCATGGACGTGATTCCCGATATCGGCTTGAATGTCTATGATATCCTGCGGCATGAGGAGCTGGTTATCACCACCCACGCCCTGAAAAACCTGGAAGCGAGGCTGTCATGAGCAACGAAAAACTCTATGACATCATTCGTTCGCCGATAATCACCGAAAAATCCACAACCCTTTCGCAATATAATAAGGTGTTGTTCAAGGTACGCGCCGACGCGACAAAACAACAAGTGCAGAAAGCAGTGGAAAAAATCTTTAATGTTAAAGTAATCGATGTAAACACGATCAATATTCCAGGAAAAAGCAAAGTTTTCCGAGGCAAGCAAGGCAGGCGCTCAGACATCAAGAAAGCGATCGTGACACTGGCCGAGGGCCAAACCATCGACATCGCCGCGGGAGCATAAGCGCATGGCATTAAAAACATATAATCCCACCACC
>CAZXYG010000044.1:11421-12395 GCA_964644885.1 uncultured Rickettsiales bacterium | reverse complement strand
CCCCTTCCCTGCGCGGACTCGTGCAGGTCGAGCGATCCGACCTCTGGAAAGGCAAGCCGGAAAAATCCCTTACCGAAGGGCTGAACCGCTCCGCAGGGCGTAATGCGCACGGTCACATCACTTCGCGCTTTAAGGGCGGCGGGCATAAACGGCGCTACCGCCAGATCGATTTCAAGCGCGACAAGCGCGATATGGAAGCTAAGGTTGAGCGCATTGAATACGATCCTAATCGTTCAGGCTATATTGCGCTTATTAAATATACGGACGGCACTCTGGCCTATATTCTCGCGCCGCATCAGGTGCAGAAGGGCGATAAGATCATCGCCGGTGAGCGTGTGGATATCAAGCCGGGCAATGCGATGCCGCTGCGCAATATCCCGGTTGGCACTACCGTGCATAACGTTGAAATGAAGCCGGGAAAAGGCGGGCAGCTTGCGCGCTCCGCCGGCTGTTCTCTTCAAGTGACCGGCAAGGATTCCGGCTACGTGCTGCTGAAGCTGCGCTCAGGCGAAACGCGCCGCGTCCCTGCCGAATGCATGGCCACTATCGGAGCAGTCTCCAACCCCGATCATCAAAATCGCAAGATCGGCAAAGCAGGACGCTCCCGCTGGCTTGGAAAGCGCCCACATAACCGCGGCGTATCGATGAATCCGGTGGATCATCCACACGGCGGCGGCGAAGGCAAGACTTCGGGAGGACGTCACCCGGTGACGCCATGGGGCAAAAAGACCAAAGGCAAGCGCACCCGGCATAATAAGGGTACGGACAAGTACATCGTATCCCGCCGTTACGAGAAAAAAAGCAGTAGCTAGGAGCAGAAGATGACACGTTCCGCATGGAAAGGCCCGTTCGTTGACAGCCACCTTCTAAAAAAGGTGGATGAAGCGCAAAAATCCGGTAAAAACACGATTATTCGCACGTGGTCGCGCCGCTCGACCATTTTGCCGAATTTCGTGGGACTGACGTTCGGAGTT
>CAZXYG010000044.1:8975-11411 GCA_964644885.1 uncultured Rickettsiales bacterium | reverse complement strand
GCCGCCGACAAGAAAGCAACAGAAGCCGCTGCGGCACCCGCAGCGAAGCCGGCATCGTCATAGGGGTGAAACATGAGTAAACCGGCAACGCCACGCAGAGTAAAAAGTAACGAAGCCCAAGCCAAGGCACGCTCCATCCGGGTCAGCCCACGCAAGCTGAATCTGGTGGCGCAGTTGATCCGCGGTCGTAAGGTCGAGGATGCCGTTACGCAGCTTACATTCAGCCGCAAGCGCATTGCGGCGGAAGTGCTGAAGGTACTGCAATCCGCCATCGCCAACGCGGAAAATAATCACAACCTCGATGTAGACCGCCTCATCGTAGCGGAAGCCATGGTAGGTAAAAGTTTGGTAATGAAACGCTGGCATGCGCGCGCGCGCGGTCGAGGCGCAAGAATTCTAAAACCCCTCAGCAACCTTACCATCACGGTGCGGGAACGCGAAGATGATCAAAAGGAGCAGGCATAATGGGCCAGAAAATTAATCCAATCGGCTTGCGCGTCAACATCATTCGCACCTGGGATTCCAGGTGGTTTTCGAGTGGAAAAGAGTACGCCAATAAGCTGCATGAGGATCTCCGTATCCGCCACTATCTCCAGGAAACGCTCAAAGATGCAGGCCTGAGCCGCGTCATCATCGAGCGCCCCGCCAAGAAGATGCGCATTACGCTCTATACTTCGAAGCCCGGCGTCATCATCGGTAAAAAGGGCGCCGATATTGAACGCATTCGCAAAAGCCTGACTAAATTCACCAACGATGAGCTGTTCTTAAATATTGTTGAAATTCGTAAACCGGAAATTGACGCCAAGCTGGTCGCCGATAGCGTTGCGCAGCAACTCGAGCGTCGGATCGCCTTCCGCCGCGCCATGAAACGCGCCGTGCAATCCGCCATGCGTCTCGGCGCGCAAGGCATTCGCATTAATTGCTCCGGTCGCCTCGGCGGCGCGGAGATAGCTCGCATGGAATGGTACCGCGAAGGCCGCGTGCCTTTGCATACGCTACGCGCGGATATTGATTATGGCTTCTCAAAAGCCGCAACCGCCTATGGCGTGATCGGCGTTAAAGTATGGGTATTCAAGGGCGAAATCCTGAATCCGGAACCGATGGCGGTTGAAAAACGCCTGATTCAACAGATGGGCGCGCATCCCTCCACGGCGCGCGTGGCATCGTAGGAAGGTATCGGCCATGTTATTCCCCAAGAAAACCAAATACCGCAAGCAGCACAAAGGCCGAATCCGCGGCCATGCCAAAGGCGGTTACGAACTCAATTTCGGCGCTTACGGCCTGAAAGCACTGCAGCCGGAGCGCGTAACCTCACGCCAGCTTGAAGCGGCGCGGCGCGCCATTGCCCGCCACATGAAGCGCATGGGAAAATTGTGGATCCGCGTATTCCCGGACGTGCCCGTGACCAAAAAACCGCTCGAAGTGCGCCAAGGCAAAGGAAAAGGCCCGATTGAATTCTGGGCCGTACGCATCAAGCCGGGACGCATATTATTCGAACTGGACGGCGTGACTGAAGAAACGGCGATCGGCGCGTTTGAGCGCGCCGCAGCCAAGCTGCCGATTAAGACTTCGATCGTCAAACGACTCGACTAGGGATGCGTATGAAAGCAACTGAATTAAAAGCAAAAAACGTGGAAGAGCTTGAGACTATTCTTTTAAATTCAAAAAAGGAATTGTTTAATCTGCGCTTTCAGAAACGGACAGGCGCATTGGAGAATACTTCTCGTATTCGCCAAGTACGCCGCACCGTTGCGCGCATCTACACGATTATGCCGCT
Source organism: uncultured Rickettsiales bacterium (assembly GCA_964644885.1). GTDB lineage: Bacteria > Pseudomonadota > Alphaproteobacteria > Rickettsiales > JACKKO01 > CAZXYG01. The sequence goes on along the minus strand of CAZXYG010000044.1, from coordinate 9,634 downwards.
GCTGAAGTCGGGCCAGGTTTCCACTTTAGGTAAAGCCTCAAAAAAACCAACAAAAGAAAAGGCAAAAACCGAATCGAAACTCGAAACAAAGTCAGCTGAAAAAGCCAAAGCCAAAAAACCTGCCAAGAAAGCGAAGGATAAATAATTATGCCGAAGCGCATATTACAGGGAAAAGTCGTCAGCAACGCATGCGACAAAACGATTACCGTACTGGTGGAGCGTAGGATTCCCCATCCGGTTTATAAGAAAATCGTCCGCCGCCGCAAGAAATATGCCGCGCACGATCCGCAGAATAAATATAAGCCGGGCGACACGGTGCGCATTCGCGAATGCCGCCCGCTCTCCAAAACCAAATCCTGGGAGGTGCTGGAATCATGATACAGCAACAGACACGTTTGACAGTCGCCGATAATTCAGGCGCACGCGAGGTTATGTGCATTAAGGTGCTAGGCGGCACGCGCCGCCGTTACGCCACGGTAGGCGACGTGATCGTGGTTTCCATCAAGGACGCCATCCCACGCGGCAAAGTCAAGAAGGGCGAGGTGCATCGCGCCGTGGTCGTGCGCACCCGCAAGGAAGTCTATCGCCCGGACGGCAGCACAATTCGCTTTGATCGCAACGCCGCCTGGTTCCAGGCGCATGCTGCCGAAGTGTATGCC
>CAZXYG010000044.1:2292-8965 GCA_964644885.1 uncultured Rickettsiales bacterium | reverse complement strand
CGCGAATTACGTGCCAAAAAGTTCATGAAGATCGTTTCGCTGGCTCCGGAGGTATTGTAGCCATGGCTCAAAAATTCAAAATCAAGAAGGGCGATCACGTAATCATCATCACGGGCCGGGATAGAGGCAAAAAAGGTGACGTAATCGAAGTGCTGCGCGCTGAGAACAGAGTGCGCGTTTCCGGCGTCAACATGCTGAAGAAGCATCAAAAGCCTTCCGCCACAAACACCGGAGGCCGCATCGAAATGGAGGCTCCCATTCACCTCTCCAATGTGGCGCTCGTGGATCCGAAGGACGGTAAAGCGACGCGCATCGGCTATAAAATACTGGACAACGGCGAAAAAGCGCGTATAGCAAAACGCTCCGGCGAGGTGATTACATAGGTTTGTTATGGCTCGGTTAGACACGTTATATAAGGAAAAAATTCGTCCCTCCCTGATGAAGGAGCTAGGCTATGCGAACCTCATGCAGGTTCCGCAGCTTAAAAAGATCGCCATCAATATGGGCGTGGGGGACGGAAAGGATGATAAGAAAGCGGTGGATACCGCCGTTCAACATCTGGCTTTGATAACCGGGCAGCGCCCTTCTATCGCGCGCGCCCGCAAATCCATTGCCGCATTCAAGCTGCGCGAAGGCGTGCCGATCGGCTGCAAGGTGACGCTGCGCCGCCAGCGCATGTACGAATTTCTGGACAGGCTGGTGAATATCGCACTGCCGCGTGTTCGAGATTTTCGTGGCTTCACGGCAAAAAGTTTTGACGGAAAAGGAAATTTTTCCATCGGTCTCAAGGAGCAAATCGTATTTCCGGAGATTAATTATGATACGGTCGACAAAGTGCGGGGCATGGACATCACTTTTGTCACTACAGCGAAAACGGATAAGGAAGCACAGGCTCTGCTCGCCGCTTTCAACCTTCCTTTCAGAAAATAGAGGATAGATGAATGGCTAAAACAAGCTCAATCGAACGCAATAAAAAGCGGGTGCGCATGGAAAAGAAATATGCCGCCAAGCGCGCGGCGTTGAAGGAAATCGCCACCGACCGCTCCCGTCCTCTGGACGAGCGTTTCCAGGCGCAGCTCCGGCTTGCGAAGCTGCCGCGCAATAGCTCTAAGGTTCGTCAACGCAATCGTTGCGAGTTGAGCGGTCGCCCACGCGGTTTTTACCGTAAGTTCAAATTATCGCGCATCGCAATGCGCGATCTGGCATCGATCGGGCAACTTCCCGGCGTCACAAAATCAAGCTGGTAAGAGAAAAACATGACTGTCAACGATCCTATCGCCGATTTACTCGCTACCATCCGGAATGGGCAAAATGCGCGCCTTGCACAGGTCAAGTGCCCCTCTTCCCGCCTGCGCCGCGAAGTTGTGCGGGTGCTTGAGGAGGAAGGGTATATTAGCGGCTACTCCGAGGAAAACGTGCGCAAAGGCATCAGTCAGCTTATCATTCGACTGAAATACGTGGACGGCCAAGGCGTTATCCGCGAAAGCAAAAAAGTGTCCAAGCCCGGCCTGCGTGTCTACGCCCCACTTAGGGGATTTCAGAAATTTTATAACGGCCTCGGCATCGCCATCCTTTCCACATCAAAGGGCGTGATGTCAGACCACCACGCCCGCCAGAAAAATGTGGGCGGTGAAGTGTTGTGTTACGTATTTTAAAGGATTGATGCAATGTCGCGGATTGGAAAATTGCCGGTTGCCATCACGAAGGGAGTGGATGTTTCCGTTTCCGGTCGCACCGTCAATGTAAAAGGAAGCAAGGGCGTTCTTTCCATGCAGCTTCCTCCCGACGTTGCCGTGCGTGTCGAAAACAGCCAGGCGCTTGTGACGCCGGCCAATGATTCTCAGCGCGCCCGCGCGATGTGGGGGCTTTCGCGCAGCTTGCTGCGCAACATGGTGAAGGGCGTCTCCGAAGGGTTCAGCATTACGCTTGAAGTAAACGGCGTAGGTTTCCGCGCCGCCGTGCAAGAAAAAATACTGAAGCTCAATCTCGGCTTCAGCCACGATGTGGATTACCCGATCCCGCAAGGCATCACTATTCAATGCCCCAAGCCTACCGAGATCGTGATTTCCGGCATTGATAAGCATCTGGTGGGACAGGTAGCGGCGGAGATACGGCGATATAGAAAACCCGAACCGTATAAAGGCAAAGGCGTCAAATACGCCAATGAGCGCATTCGGCGCAAAGAAGGCAAGAAGAAATAAAGGATTTACATTATGGCCAAGCACGAAACAGTAACAGAACGTCGTAAACGCAGAACGCGCCGCGCTCTCAAACTGCATGGAAAAGGCCGCCCTCGCCTGTCCGTGTTCCGTTCCAATAAGCATATTTCCGCCCAACTCATCGACGATACGAAGGGCATTACGCTGGTTGCCGCCTCCACGCAGGAAAAAGAACTCCGGGGAAAGATTAAATCCGGCACCACCATGGATGCCGCCAAGGCCGTCGGCGCGTTGATCGCCAAGCGCTCAAAGGAAAAACACATCAGCGACGTGGTATTTGACCGCGGCGCGTATCTCTATCATGGCCGGATAAAAGCCCTTGCCGACGCCGCCCGCGAAAGCGGATTAGTATTTTAGGAATTAGAAATCAGGAATCGTACCCATGGCAAAAATGCATCATACATCCAAAGGCGAATCATCCGACTTGATCGATAAATTGGTGGCGATAAATCGCGTGGCCAAAGTCGTCAAAGGCGGCCGCCGTTTCGGTTTTGCCTCGCTGGTGATCGTCGGGGATGGAAAAGGCCAGGTTGGGTTCGGCAAGGGTAAAGCCAAGGAAGTGGCTGAATCCAAGCAAAAAGCCACCGACGCAGCGAAGCGCTCCATGGTACGCATCCCTTTGCGTGAAAACCGCACTATCCACCACGACGTAGTGGGACATTTCGGCGCCGGAAAAGTCGTGCTGAGAGCCGCGGCACCCGGCACCGGCATTATCGCCGGCGGACCAATGCGCGCCGTATTCGAGGCGCTCGGCATTCAAGACGTGGTAGCAAAATCCACCGGCTCCTCCAATCCTTATAACATGGTGCGCGCAACATTTGACGCGCTTATTAAAATTCAGTCGCCGCGTTCAACGGCGGCGCGGCGCGGCAAAAAGGTCAGTGAGATCATCGGCCAGCGCGAATCGGATGACAAACCTTCGAAAAAGGAAGAAGGCGATGAGTAAGAAGACGCTTAAAATTCGCCAGACCGGAAGCCCGGCAGGCCGTCCCAATACTCAACAGGCTACGCTCATCGGCCTGGGACTCAATAAAATAGGCCGTGAGCGCGAGCTGGAGGATACTCCGGCTGTACGCGGCATGATCCGCAAAGTAGCACACCTCATCACGGTGGAAGGAGAGTAACAATGGCTTCGATACTCAATCAATTAGCGAATCGTCCCGGCGCACGGCATAAGAAAAAATGCCTGGGGCGCGGCATCGGTTCCGGCAAAGGAAAAACCAGCGGACGAGGCGGTAAAGGCCAAACAGCGCGTTCCGGCGTAGCAATCAAAGGCTTTGAAGGCGGCCAGATGCCGCTGCACCGCCGCTTGCCCAAGCGCGGTTTCGTCAATAACCGGCGCATCGAACCAGCCGTACTGAATATCGGTGCATTACAACAATTTATTGATGCCGGAAAAATAGAAACGAAGGGCATTATTACCTCTAAAATCCTGGAAGAATCAGGCGCTATTAAAAGCGCCAGAAACGGCGTAAAGATTCTTGGCTCAGGCGAGATAAAAACCAAGGTGACTCTGGAGATTGAAGCTGCTTCCGCCTCGGCTATATCCGCCATAGAGAAGGCGGGCGGAAAAGTAACAATCGCTGCCTCCAGCAAGAAACCCGTAACGCAGGAGGATGCCGAAGCACCTAAAAAACGCTCTGCGTCCAAGAAAGCGCCTCAAAAATCAGCCGAATAGCCCTCGTTAGGGATCCATGGCGCTGAATCAACAAAAAATCGCCTCTCAGTTCAATCTTGGGGTATTCGGCAGGGCGCATGAACTAAAGAAACGCTTGTGGTTCGTGATCGGAGCGTTGATCGTCTACCGCATCGGCACTTATATCCCCCTGCCCGGCATCGATTCACGGATCATGGCGGAAATGTTTCAGCAGCAATCCGGTGGCATTCTTGACATCTTTAATATGTTCGCGGGCGGCGCGCTAGGCCGCATGACCATCTTCGCGCTGAATATCATGCCCTATATCACGGTTTCCATCGTAATGCAGCTTCTCACGGTGATGTCCCCTGCCCTGACGGCGCTTAAAAAAGAAGGCGAGCGCGGACGCCAGAAAATCAACCAATATACCCGCATGGGCACGGTATTCATGGCCGGTTTCCAGGCCACGGGCATCGCTGTGTTCCTGGAGGGGTTAAACGCCTCCGCCGGATCGGTAGTTTTGGAGCCTGGGCTTTTCTTTCGCATTACTACCGTAGTGACGCTGGTAGGCGGCACCATCTTTCTAATGTGGCTGGGAGAGCAGATTACGGCAAGAGGCGTGGGAAACGGCATCTCGCTGATCATCTTTTCGGGCATCGTCGCAGGATTGCCGAGCGCCCTGGCAAATACTTTTGAGCTTGGCCGCACAGGCGCTCTTTCAACGGTCATCATTTTACTTATCCTCGTATTGGCGCTGGCCTTGATTTTTTTCATCGTTTTCATGGAGCTTTCCCAACGGCGATTGCTGGTGCAATACCCCAAGCGCCAGATGGGCAATAAGATGTTCGCAGGCGAAGCCACGCATCTGCCGCTAAAACTCAACATGTCTGGCGTCATCCCGCCTATTTTTGCGAGTTCATTGCTGCTTTTTCCAGCTACCATCGCAGGTTTTTCATCGAGCCAGGAAACAGGATTGCTTCAAGCCATTGCCATTTATCTAGGGCATGGCCAGCCGCTCTACATGGCCGCTTATGTAGGATTGATCGTATTTTTCTGCTTCTTTTACACCACAAACGTGTTCAACCCAACGGACACAGCGGATAATCTTAAGAAAAACGGCGGATTTATTCCCGGCATCCGCCCCGGAAAAAACACGGCGGATTATATCCATTTCGTCATGACCAGACTGACGGTAATCGGCGCAGCATACATCTCTCTGGTTTGCGTCGTGCCTGAGTGGCTTATTTCGCAATATTCCGTGCCGTTCTATCTCGGCGGCACCAGTCTGCTGATCGTCGCCAATGTCACGATGGACACCATTTCCCAAATACAGTCGCACCTTCTCGCCCATCAATACGAAGGCCTGATCCGTAAGGCAAAACTGCGGGGACGGCAGGGATGATCCTGATCCTTTTTGGACCTCCGGGAGCGGGAAAAGGCACGCAGTGCGATATTCTCGAACAAAAGCTCGGCATCCCAAAACTTTCGACCGGTGATATGTTGCGCACAGCAGTAGCCTCCGGCACGCCGGTAGGAAAAAAAGCCGATCTTATCATGAAGCAAGGCAAGCTGGTGCCCGATGAAATCGTTATCGCCATCATCGCCAACCGCATCTCCGTGCCGGATTGTGAAAAGGGCTTCATGCTGGACGGCTTTCCACGCACCGTTACCCAAGCCGAAGCGCTGGATGCCATGCTTGCGGAGAATGGCCTTGCAATCAATAAGGTCGTCGCCTTCGACGTAAACGAAGAAGAGCTGCTCAAGCGCATCCTCAAGCGGGCTGCTGAAGCCGGCAAAAACAAACGCGCCGACGACGATCCGGATGTTTTTAAGAAACGCATGGCGGATTACAAGAAAAGCACCGAGCCGGTGCTGGCGTATTATCAGGCCCGCAACCTCGCTGCCCATGTTGACGGCATGCGCGCCATTGACGATGTCACGGCGCAAATAGAGCGGCTGATAAAATAATTGACTTGGAGCCTTTTATCGTTATTATGCAGCCTCTTTTGTGCAATAGTGCCCGGAAATCGGGCGTATTTTAGGTATAACCATGGCACGTATCGCGGGTGTTAATATCCCAACCAGCAAGCGCGTGGAAATAGCGCTGACCTACATCTACGGCATCGGCCACGTGCGCGCCAAAAAAATCTGCGCCGAAGTCGGCATTCCGGAAGCCAAGCGCGTCCATCAATTGACCGAAGATGAAGTGATGAAAATCCGCGAATTCATCGACGCCAATTACGTGGTGGAAGGCGATTTAAGACGCGAAACCAGCATGAACATAAAGATTCTTATGGATTTAGGGTGTTACCGCGGCCTTCGGCATCGCAAGAAATTGCCTGTCCGCGGTCAGCGTACCCATACCAACGCCCGCACACGCAAAGGCAAAGCGCGGCCTATTGCCGGCAAGAAAAAGGTAACCGCGTAAGCGTAACGAGAAAACATCATGGTGCAGAAACAACAAGCTTCACAAAAAACAGAGCAGGCATCGGCATCGTCAGCCGCGCCTGCAAAAAAGAAAATCCGCAAGAATATCAGCACCGGCGTGGCGCATATCAACGCGACGTTCAATAATACGATTATTACGATTACGGATGTGCAGGGCAACACCATCGCTTGGTCATCCGCCGGAGCTCTCGGCTTCAAGGGTTCGCGCAAATCAACGCCGTACGCGGCGCAAGTAGCCTCGGATCGCGCCGGAAAAGCCGCCGCGGAGCATGGCATGAAAACGCTTGAAGTGGAAGTGAAAGGCCCGGGGTCCGGTCGTGAATCCGCACTCAGGGCATTGCAGGCGGCTGGGCTTAACATCACCTCGATT
>CAZXYG010000044.1:0-2282 GCA_964644885.1 uncultured Rickettsiales bacterium | reverse complement strand
GCCGTCCGCGCAAGCGCCGCAGAGTATAAGCTAACCTCACTGATAAAGGATAGACGCCGTGACCAGCATGATTGCACGAAACTGGCATAATCTTATCAAGCCATCCAAAGTGGATGTGAGCGTAAAAGAAAACCGGAAAGCCGTGATCACGGTAGAGCCGCTGGAGCGCGGCTACGCCATCACCATCGGCAACGCGCTGCGCCGGGTGCTTCTGTCATCGCTGCAAGGCGCGGCCATTACCTCGCTTAAAATCGACGGCGTCCTGCACGAATTCTCTTCAATCCCAGGCGCGCGCGAGGATGTCATCAGCATCATCCTCAATTTAAAATCCATCGCTCTCATCAAGCATGTCCCGGAAAAGCGCGTTGCCACGATCAAGGTGAAGGGTCCGTGCGTCGTCACCGCCGGCATGATCGAATCAAGCAGCGACATTGAAATCATCTCCAAGGACCAGGTAATCTGCACGCTGGATAAGGACGCTTCATTCAATGCCGAACTGACGATCGAATCCGGCAAGGGCTATGCTCCTTCCAATCAGAATCGGCCTGAAGAAGCGCCGCTTGGGTTGATACCCATCGACGCGCTGTTCAGCCCGGTGAGGAAAGTGAGCTACCGCGTGGAAGATAGCCGCGTCGGACAGATCACGGACTATGACAAGCTCATCCTGACCGTCGAGACCAACGGCACGATAAAACCCGAAGATGCCGTGGCCTTCGCGTCGCGTATCATTCAAGAGCAGCTACAGCCTTTCATCAATTTCGAGGAAGTCGAGGAACTGCCCCAAGCCAAAGAGGAAAAACTCCCCTTCAGTCCGCATCTGCTTAAAAAAGTGGACGAGCTGGAGCTTTCGGTGCGCTCGGCTAATTGCCTCAAAAACGACAATATCGTCTATATCGGCGATCTGGTGCGGAAAACCGAGGCGGAAATGCTTAAAACCCCAAATTTCGGCCGCAAATCTCTGAACGAAATTAAGGAAGTGCTGGCCGGGATGGGTCTGCGCTTCGGCATGGAGGTGGAAGGGTGGCCCCCTGAAAACATCGAAGATCTGGCCAAACAGTTCGAAGATCCGTTTTAGATGGTGAATGGCTGATATTTTTCGTTTGGCGGCGCTTCTTGCCATCGACTATCAGCCATGAACCTTCAACCAGTTGAGGAGAAAAGCAATGCGTCACGGCATCAAAGGCAGAAAACTAAACCGGCCCAGCGCACACCGCAAGGCACTGCTCGCCAATCTGGCTGTTTCCCTGGTAGAGCACGAACAGATCGTCACCACCGTGCCCAAGGCCAAGGAGCTTCGTCCTTACGTTGAAAAGCTGGTGACGCTGGGAAAGCGCGGCAACCTGCATGCGCGCAGGCAGGCGCTCTCCATCACTCGCAGCGAGGATGCCACGAACAAACTGTTTTCGGTGTTGTCGGAACGCTACAAGGACCGCAAGGGCGGTTATACGCGCGTGCTGCGCTCCGGCTTCCGCTACGGCGACGCAGCCCCGATGGCCGTCATCGAATTCGTTGACCGCGACGCTTCCGCAAAGGGCAAGAAAGACCGTGATTTCCAAGCCGCGAAGGCCGTGGAAATGCAACAAGAACAAGAAAACTCATAGAAATATCGGCGCGCCTGGAGCGTTCTTGACCAGAAACCGCCATCATTGAATATCTTGCGGCAATGCTTCGTTGCGAATATAAAAAGAGGCGCCCCAAACAGGGGCGCCTCTTAAAGATAAGATTTTTTCCTATATTTATATCAATACAAAATCCGATTCGATAACGGTCGCGCCGTTCTGTATGACAAAAGCGAAAGTCCCCGCTTCATTGAATACATCCAGATCAGTGCCGTCCAGCGTGGAACCGAGAGTGCTCCCGGAAGCCGCGCCACCAATCACAATGCCCGTGAAGCCGAGACCGAGCAGGTGGAAACTATCAACTCCTGTTGCGAAATCGGTTATGACATCGTTGTTTGCCGCCGTGCTATCGGCCAGTGCGGAGAATGTAAAGACATCCGCGCCTGCTCCGCCCGTGAGCACATCCGCGCCACGGCCTCCTATCAGCGTGTCAGCGCCGCCACCGCCGTCCAGCGTATCGGCTCCGTTGCCGCCTTCAAGGAGATCGCTATCGGCATTGCCGCTCAGTTGGTCAGCGCCGTTATCGCCGCTCAGCGTATCGTTTCCGGCTCCACCGCTCATGGTGTCATTGCCTTCGTCGCCGTGAAGCGTATCAACGCCCGCGCTGCCCACGAGACTGTCATTTCCCTTGCCGCCGGTAAGGAGGTCATTGCCATCCCCGCC
>CAZXYG010000043.1:15767-16138 GCA_964644885.1 uncultured Rickettsiales bacterium | reverse complement strand
CGCCGCAAGCCCAAGGAAGATGAGGAACGCGCTTAAATCCGTCAGCGTAATAAGGAATATGGTGGAGGAAACGGCGGGGTCGGAGCCTAAGCGCGCAAGCAGCAGCGGAATGCCGATACCTGCCATCACGCCCAACGTCACCGCGCCGAACAACGCCGCACCGAACACCAAACTCAGAGATATATCGTCATAAAAGGCGTAGCACGCCGCGCTACCCAGGATCGCCAGCACAAAGCCGTTCAGCACCGCCGCCATCACCTCCTTGCCCACCACGCGGCGGGCATTGCCGCGCGTGAGATCGCGGGTGGCGAGGCCACGCACGGATACGGCAAGCGCCTGGTTCCCGGCATTGCCCGCCAGCGCGGCTACCA
>CAZXYG010000043.1:13705-15757 GCA_964644885.1 uncultured Rickettsiales bacterium | reverse complement strand
TTTCCAGAGGAGGCGCATGCAAGTCCGTTTCCGCCATACCCGCAAACAACAACATGTCTTCCTCGGCTTCCTCCTCCATCACGTCCATGATGTCGTCAATGGAGATCACGCCGGTGATGCGTCCCTCCTCATCCACTACAGGCGCGGAAACCAGCCAGTATTTCTGGAAGATATGCGCCACCTCTTCCTGGTCCATATCCGGCGAGATGGTTTTGACGTCGGTATCCATGATGTCGCGCAGCCTGACCTCGCGCTGGTGGCGGATGACCTGGCTCACCAATACTGCGCCTGCCGGTTTATTTTCTTCATCCACCGCAAAGATATTATGAAAATCCGTGGGCAAGCCTTTTTCGCTGCGCAGATAATCGATGGTCTGGCCCACCGTCCAATCCCTGGGCACGGCGACATATTGCTTTTCCGCCAAACGGCCTGCCGCATCCTCGGGCAAGGAGAGCGCTTCCTCAAGCTCCTCGCGTTTTTCGCCTTGCATGGCGTCAAGAATCTCGCGCTGTTCTTCGGGCGCAAGATATTCGATCACCTGCACCGCGTCGTCGGTATGCAGTTGAGTGATGGCTTCGGCGCTTCCCCGCGCGCCGAGCAAACGGAACATTTCTTCACGTGTTTCAAAATCAAGGTCGACGAAAATTTCCGGCGAAAGATTTTCGCCTGCCAACTCAACCAGCCTTGCGCGCTGCTCCGGCGAAAGAATGCGAATAAGCTCGGTGAGATCGGCGGTGTGCAGCGCGGCGATCTGATCTTTCAGGCGGGCGGCGTCACCCTCGGCGAGCGCGTGCGCGACAAAGCCTACAAAATCGGGATGCAGGGCATAAGCCGTTTCCTGGTTTTGATTCTCTTCCATGGTCGCCTGCATGTAATCTGAATTATCCGGCACAGTGGTTTTTCTTAGCTCGCTATGCTCACCAAGAAAAACCAACGAGCTTCGCCAGGCGTAACTCGAAGAACGAAGCCTGGTGCGGTCGAGAGGACTCGAACCTCCACAGGTTACCCTACTACCACCTCAAGGTAGCGCGTCTACCAGTTCCGCCACGACCGCAATAAAAAATCTTGATACTCGAACGCAATGGGCCTAAGTACGCAACTCTCGCCAATTAATCAAGAAAAATATCCCCGCCATGCGTTGGAAAATTAGCACGGAACCCGTTCCCTACCCGTCGGCGCTCGCTTTTATGGAAAAGCACGTAAATGACATGATTTCCGGAAAGAAAAAAGAATTGGTATGGCTGCTGGAGCATCCCCCTCTTTACACCGCCGGCACTTCAGCCAAGCAGAGCGAGTTAATGAGCGCAAATAGATTTCCCGTCTATAGCACGGGCCGCGGAGGAAAATACACGTATCACGGGCCGGGACAGCGCATAGCTTACGTCATGCTCGATTTGAAAGAAAGGAAGCCGGATATCCGCCATCATGTCTGGCGCTTGGAAGAATGGATTATCCAAACGCTCGCCATGCTCGGCGTAAAAGGCGAGCGGCGCAAAGACCGCATCGGCATCTGGGTTGCGGACGGCAGCGGCGCGGAAAAGAAAATCGCCGCCGTGGGCGTGCGGGTGCGCCGCTGGATCACCTACCATGGCATCGCGCTCAACGTGCATCCGGATTTAGAGCATTTCAGCGGTATCGTTCCCTGCGGCATTCGCGATTACGGGGTGATTTCGCTCCAGGCGCTAGGCTTAGACATTACTATGAAAGACGTAGATAGCGCACTGCGACGTACATTTGACGCACAATTTTAATTTCACACTCACAGCTAGCACCCTTCCCTAAAGCGTCTACGGGCCTTTTCTTCCATCCCTTCAGGCGGATTCTCGCCCCAGCCTGAATAGAGAATCTCGCCGTAATCAGCAAGATCGACCAAATGCTTCTTAGTGGCGCGACGATAGTAAACCAGTTTATGCTTTGGTACTTTCAAAAACCACCATGCCGGCTTTTCTTCATTCCTGCCACGCACGAGATAAAGCCGCGAACCGTCATTGCTTCTAAGATTCTCTGTGAAACTTGCTGCCTTTAAAGTCACTTACCTGACCTGCCGTACAC
>CAZXYG010000043.1:9318-13695 GCA_964644885.1 uncultured Rickettsiales bacterium | reverse complement strand
GTACACTAAGTTCAGTAGCGCTTATCTCCGCTACCACAGTAGTCGGACGTTGTTCCTTTGCCACTTCCCGTTTAAGCCGCGTTTCCATGGCGTTAATAGTAGCGGCGGCCACTTTATTTCCCTTGCCCATAAAACCATCACAAACCACCGCTCCTATGGGCTTACCTTTGCCAGACGCAATATCACTTATAAGAATGATAGAAATATTATCATCGCTGCCACCACCAGTATAAGATACTTTCGCCATGGCTTCAGCCACATTCGGCGCTGCCAATTGCTTCGCTGCCGCATAACGTTCAGCCGTAATTTGTTCTTCGTCTTTTCTGGAGTTTCCGCGTGGCTTAAGAATGCCATCAGATCCTATAAACAGATGTGTTTTGAGAGTGCCTTTATCTAGAGAGTGAGCGGTTATAGCTTCCGCTACCAGCTTATCTAATTGGATCGGTCCCTCGTGGACATTACTATCACCAATGTGATATCCCGCATCTCTTACAGGATTATGCCACTCATTCAAACAACTATACGTAACGTTCCTGTTCTTTGGATCGGTATCTTTATCGGATGTTACTTTTACAGCCACAACCTTCTTTCCGTCGTCGAATATAAGAAAACCAGGGCTATCGCCCTTGCTTCCGATGCTTAGGGTAAATGCCTGCGGATCATATAAGGCAATGGTGCCTGTTGTCGCTCCTGCAATTTTTGTATCTTCGGGCACGCCCTCTTCCCATAAATCCATGCCAGGCGGTTTGATCGCCGCCTTGTAACCGGCGTACATCGTTTTTCTTATAATGCGTCTGGAATCATCTGGTGAAAGATGCGGTAACTCCGCAACAATTGCTCTATCGTGGTTAATGGGTTTTCCATTTTCCCGATAGCGATCCGCAAGGTTTGGATTAGGTTCCAGTGCAAAGTAAACTTGGTTACCGTCTAAATCAGCACGTTCATATCTTGCGGTCGTATTATCGTCTGAATGAGTCCAAATGGCCATAGATAGATTCCTTCAAATTATAAAGAAATTATAAAGGAAAAATATTAACAGATGGTTAATAACGTTTAAAAAAGCTTTTTGTAATGGCAAGTTTATTCCTACAATAATCAACAAATCGGCTGGTTAGAGAAAGATCAATGCCATGCCCCTTCAATATTGTGACGGAATCAGGCAGAGTTCAAGATCTTCAGCGCCGTTCCAATAACTTTTGCTTGATTTTGCCGATGGCTTTGGCCGGGTTTAAACCTTTCGGGCACGTTTTGGTGCAGTTCATGATGGTGTGGCAGCGATAAAGCTTGAACGGGTCCTCGAGCGCATCCAACCGTTCTCCTGTGGCTTCGTCGCGGCTGTCGGCGATCCAACGGTACGCCTGCAATAATATGGCCGGGCCGAGATAGCGCTCGCTATTCCACCAGTAGCTGGGGCAGCTTGTCGAACAGCAGGCGCAGAGGATGCATTCATCGGCGCCGTCGAGCTTTGCCCGCTCTTCGGGTGATTGCAGCCGCTCCTTGCCGGAAGCAGGTTTAGAATCCGCCTTCATCCACGGCTCGATGGATTCATACTGCGCATAGAAATTTTTCAGATCCGGCACGAGGTCCTTCACCACTTCCATATGCGGCAGCGGCGTGATCTTCACGTCGCCCTTCACGTCGGCGATGGGCTTGGTGCAGGCGAGCGTATTGGTGCCGTCAATGTTCATGGCGCAACTGCCGCAGATGCCCTCGCGGCATGAGCGGCGGAAGGTGAGCGTGCTGTCTACCCTGTCCTTGATGTGAATGATGGCATCCAGCACCATGGGACCGCAATCGTCCAGATCCACCTGATAGGTATCCATGCGCGGATTTTCGCCGGTATCGGGGTCCCAGCGATAGACGCGAAAATCCTTCGCCCGCTTGGCCTTCTTATCGGCCTCGAAGGTTTTTCCTTCCGTTATTCGGGAATTTTTCGGCAGCCTGAATTCAACCATAGTATTTTACCGCGCATCCTTCTTTCGTTTCAACGCCAGAACCGCAAATGCAGGCCCGTTGGGGTGATCCTGGTGATCCAGCGTGATCTTGAATTCCTTATACCCGAAATAGCGCAGGGATTGAAGAATATCTTCGCGCGTCATCCAGTGGGCGCTTTCTTTGTAGCCTCCGCAGAAGCCCTGCCAGCCCGTGGATTCCATGTATTTCTTGGGGTAATAGGAAACAACGTGTTTTGCCATGTAGTGTGGCGCGGGCGCGCCGGTAAAGCCGCGTTTGATGGCGGATTTTTGGGAAATGACGGCCTCATCGTAATAATGCGTCCACAAAAGAAGAATGCTGGAAACGCCGGAAATCAGACGCAGCGTTTCCAGCGGGTCGGATTGATGATAAAGGATGCCGCTGGCTACGCAGACATCAAATTTCTCTTTCGCGGAAACGAGGTATTGATTGAAATCCCCCAGCAAGAACGAGGCATTTTTCATCCCCATCACTTCCTTGGTGATGAGGCATTTCAGGAAGGCGCGGCTGTTGGCTTCGATGGCCAGCATCGATTTCGCGCCGCATTGCTCAATCATCCAGGTATGCGCGCCTTCGAGCGGGCCAAGCTCCAGAACGGTTTTGTTTTTCAGGCCGCCTTTGATCTGCTCGTTCAGCCAGGTGATACGGCTATCCTCGAACAGCGGCGACTGACCGGCTTGCAGTTTTGTATCGGCAGGAAATTTCGACGACCACTCGCCCTTGAAAACATCCACGGCATTCTGCTGGGAAGGCTGGGAAGTGACATAATACTCCAGCGCCATGCCTTCGTTGGATCTTTTGCGGAGAAGGTTGAGCATGGTTATACACAATTCCGGCGTCATCCCCCGAGTTCCGCGTAAGCGGAACTATAGGGGGAACTATTTTTATGGGCGCAACAAGGATGGATGGCCCTATAGTTTTGCTGTGCAAAACTCGGGCTATGACGCCGGGAATAAATAAAAGAAAGCGACATCAATACACCCTCTTCTTCGGCTTGATGTATTCCACGTCGTCAGAGAGGGTGTGGGTGTGCACCGGGCGGTAGTCTATTTTTACCCCGCCCTTTTCGTCGATCCAGGCCAGCGTGTGCTTCATCCATTTCTTGTCGTCGCGGCCAGGGAAATCCTCGCGGGCGTGCGCGCCACGGCTTTCCTTGCGGTTGAGCGCGCCGTCCATCGTCACCACCGCCTGTGGCAGAAGATTTTCCAACTCCAGCGCTTCCACCAGGTCGCTGTTCCAGATCAGGCCGCGGTCGGAAATTTCCAGGCTGTCCTTGCTCTCATACACTTTGTGAATCTTCTTGCTGCCCGCCTGGAGCGATTCCTCGGTGCGGAACACGGCGGCGTCTTCCTGCATCGCGCGCTGCATGTTCTCGCGTATTTCCGAGGTACGCGCGCCGCCCCTGGCATTGCGGATTTTATCGAAGCGCGCGATGCCTGCCTCACCCGCGTTTTTCATGGATTTATGCATCGCGCCAGGCTTCACCACTTCCGCCGCACGGATGGCAGCGGCACGACCGAACACCACCAGGTCGAGTAGCGAGTTGGACCCGAGGCGGTTGGCGCCATGCACCGAAACGCAGGCCGCTTCGCCGATGGCCATCAATCCCCGCACTACCTGCTCCGGATTCTTGCCCTTTTTTGTAACGACTTCACAGCGGTAATTGGTGGGCACGCCACCCATGTTGTAATGCACCGTGGGCAGCACGGGAATGGGCGCGCGCGTAACGTCTACACCTGAGAATACTTTTGCAGTTTCGGATATTCCAGGCAATCTTTCATGTATTACTTTAGGATCGAGATGGTTGAGATGCAGATAGATGTGATCCCTCTTCGGCCCCACGCCTCGGCCTTCGCGGATTTCGATGGTCATAGCGCGGCTGACCACATCGCGTGAGGCCAGATCCTTCGCTTTCGGCGCATAGCGCTCCATGAAGCGCTCGCCCGCAGAATTGGTGAGATAACCGCCCTCGCCGCGCACGCCCTCGGTAATCAGGCAGCCCGCGCCGTAAATGCCGGTAGGGTGAAACTGTACGAATTCCATATCCTGAAGCGGAAGGCCCGCGCGCACCACCATGCCGTTACCGTCGCCGGTGCAAGTATGCGCCGAGGTGCAGGAAAAATAGGCGCGGCCATAACCGCCGGTGGCCAACACCACCATGTGCGAACGAAAACGGTGCAGCGTGCCGTCGTCGAGGTTCCAGGCTGTCACGCCCCGGCACGCGCCTTCCTCGTCCATGATTAAATCTATGGCGAAATATTCGATGAAGAATTGCGCACGATGTTTAAGCGTTTGCTGGTAGAGCGTATGCAGCATCGAATGGCCGGTGCGGTCGGCGGCAGCGCAGGTGCGCTGGGCCGGCGTGGCTCCGAAGTCCTTCATGTGGCCGCCGAACGGCCGCTG
>CAZXYG010000043.1:8061-9308 GCA_964644885.1 uncultured Rickettsiales bacterium | reverse complement strand
GGCGTGCGCGAGAACGGCACGCCGTAATGCTCCAGCTCGATTACGGCCTCCATGGCGTTGCGGCACATATATTCGATGGCGTCCTGATCGCCGAGCCAGTCCGAGCCTTTGACGGTATCGTACATGTGCCAGCGCCAGTCGTCCTCGGAGATATTGCCGAGCGCCGCGCTGATGCCGCCCTGCGCCGCCACCGTATGGCTGCGCGTGGGAAATACTTTGGTAACGCAGGCGGTGGAAAGCCCCTTCTCCACCATGCCGAGCGTGGCGCGCAGGCCCGCCCCGCCCGCACCGACAACGACGACGTCGTATTCGTGGTCGATAACGGTATAAGCTTCGGTCATGCCTTAACTCTTGAAATAAATGCTGAGCACGGCGAATATTCCTGTTCCCGCCGCAAAGATAAGAATGAATTTTATGGTAAGCAGCGCGGCGATCTTAGCGCCTTCGTGATGTACGTAATCCTCGATCACCACGCGGATGCCGAGGCCGCCGTGATAGAACGCATTGCCGATCAGGAATAGCAATACCAGCGTATTAAAGGGGAAGGATACCCAACCCAGGACAGCGGCATAATCCGCTACATTCAGGTGAATCAGCGACCACGCCACCCACAGCACCAAAGGTATGTTGGCAATGGCGGTAACGCGCTGGTGCCACCAGTGCCCGGTGCCCGCTTTAGCAGAACCAAGCCCCCGCGCGCGGCCTAGATGTGAACGATAGGCCATCAGCCCCCGACTCCCAACGCGCATACCCACGCCAATAGCGTGAGCGTTAAGGAAGCGAGGATAACGGCGATGCCCGAACGGGTGACGGCTTGAATTTCGTAGCCGTAGCCGGCGTCCCACGCCAGGTGCCGTATGCCGTTGCACAAATGATAGAACAGCGAGAGCGTCCAGAAAAACAGGAGAATTTGCCCGTACCAGGCTTTAACATGCGCGGCGAATGCGCCGTACGCCTCCGGTCCGTGCGCCAGCGCCAGCAGCCAGCAGACGAACGCCAGGCTGCCCAACAGGTTGAATACTCCCGAGGCGCGGTGCGAAATCGAAAGCATCGAAGTGATCTGCGGGCGGTACACCTGAAGATGGGGTGAGAGCGGGCGTTTCATGTCGGTTGGCATGGCAGCCACTATAATTACGGAGACGTAAAAGACAAGCTGATAACTTTTTGTTTGGCGTCAGTGCCCATTGGCATTTGTGGGCGGGTGTATTGATGTAGTCGTCACGCAACGCGCGATGACAGAGTTCATC
>CAZXYG010000043.1:3669-8051 GCA_964644885.1 uncultured Rickettsiales bacterium | reverse complement strand
GCTGCCTTGGCCTGAAGCGCGTAATCGCGGATCAACCGCTCGGCGATCTGGATAGCGTTGAGCGCCGCACCTTTGCGCACGTTATCGGAAACCACCCATAAGCTGAGGCCATGTTTTATGGTAGGGTCTTTGCGCAGGCGGGAGACATACACCGTATCGTCGCCCACGACTTCGAGCGGGGTCATGTAGCCGCCGTTCTCGCGGCGGTCAACCACCGTCACGCCTTCAGCGCTTTTCAGCGCCTCAAGCGCTTCCCGCTCGGAAATGGGATTCTCGCATTCCACGTTGACCGCCTCGGCATGTCCCACGAATACCGGCACGCGCACGCAGGTGGCCGTCACCTCGATATCGGGATCGAGAATTTTACGGGTTTCCACGCGCATTTTCCATTCTTCCTTGGTGCCGCCATCGTCCATGAACACGTCGATATGCGGAATGACATTGAAGGAAATCTGCGCGGGAAATTTCTTCGGCTCCAGCATCTCGTGGACATAAACGCGCTTGGTCTGCTCGTAAAGCTCGTCCATGCCTTCCTTGCCCGCGCCGGAAACGGACTGATAGGTGGATACCACCACGCGCTTGATTTTTGCCACATCATGCAGCGGCTTCAGCGCCACCACCATCTGAATGGTGGAGCAGTTGGGATTGGCGATGATATTGCGCTTCTTATAGCCTTTCAGCGCCTGAGGATTCACTTCCGGCACCACCAGCGGAATATCATGCTCCATGCGGAAGCAGGAGGTGTTGTCGATCACCACGCATCCGGCAGCGGCAGCACGCGGCGCGTGAATCTTGGAAACGCCGGCTCCAGGGGAAAATAAGCCGATATCCACCTCGGAGAAATCGAAATCCGCAAGATTCCGCACGGTAAGCGTTTTTCTCTCACCGAAGCTCACCTTCTTGCCCACGGAACGCTCGGAGGCCAGCGCATAAACTTCGTTAACGGGAAATTCCCGCTCGGCAAGAATCTTCAGAAACTCGCGGCCCACGTTCCCCGTGGCGCCGACAATGGCAACATTGTAGCCCATCGCAGCAGCTTTCTTTCATGCGTTAAGGGGACGGCATTGTAAGAGAAATGTTGGAAAAAGCAAGGCATTCTAAAGATTTAGCTCTCTGCCTCCGTGATACATTGCGCACAGTTCGTCCGCCGCCGCTGCTATTTTTTCAAGAGCTTCGGGCGTTATATCGCGCCACGCTACCCTGATCCTTTTCGCCTTCCAGATTATACCAAAGTCTATGCCGGCGATAGCGCGGGTTTGGTCTGCAACAGTCTTCGGCGAGGCAACGGATTCAGCCGTTACTAGGCTAAGAAAGTGATTATATGCTGTTTTCTTTGCTTCTTGAATCACCCATTTTACGCCCGTTGCCTTCTCCAATACAGCCTTGGCGACTTTAATATCGACTTCGGTCGGGTATAAGTCCGGCCTAAAAGAAACATCCGCCTTAGAAAGCTTATAGATTGCCATGCCGGATTTGTCGAGGTCGTCAGCGCTCACGCCAACTACAGGGTTCGAAGAACCGCTATTTAGTGCAACAGCGCCTCGAGTAGCGGTTGCTTTAACAAAAACAGAGCCGCCAAAAATAACACCTAAATGTTTTACAAGAAAGTTTCGTTCATCATCGGAATCACAAGGAATAAAATAACCACGAACTTGCTGACCATCTTTCCACAGCTTGCTTTCTACGATTTTTTTGCCGGGAAATTTTGACTGAAGCAATGCCTTGCCAGCATTCGGCACGCCAAGCCTGGATGGATCAATACCGATTAATATTTCTCCTGCGCCTTTAGCGTGATCCAAGGAATGCCTGGGAATCTTGATCGTTTCACCTTTCAGGCCTACTGTTATTTTTGTAGGTAATTTTGCCCAAAGCAGCGCTTTAATTTGTCCGGCCTCTACTGAGAGTCCGGCAGTGGAAATCTCGTATGCATCCGCCGTAATCCTTAAATGATCGCCGAACAGGCATGTCAACACATCCTTTGCGGATATTTTTTTTGCGGCTGAGGCCGGAGAATGGGCGGGCATAATGTTTTAGCCTTCCTTATCAGAGCAATAAAAGAAATTGTACCGCAAAAGTATTAATTATTCGTTCATAACATGCAAGACTTAGCGGTACGTTGCCACTACCCCCGCATCCCATCCAGCACGCCCTGGAGAATGAAACTCGCGGCCATTTTATCGACGGATTTCCGGGTGGTTTCACGCGAAGCGGAGGCTTCCTGCAGCGCACGGCGCACGGCGACGGTGGAAAGCCGCTCGTCCCATAGTAAAATCGGCAGGTCGATGTATTTCTGCGTGTTGCGAGCGAACTGCGTCACGGACTGGCAGGAACGGCCCTGCGTACCGTCCATATTGAGCGGCAGGCCGATGACCAAGCCGCTGGCGCCCTCGGCCCCTGCAATCTCCGCGAGTCGCGCAACATCCACGGTGAATTTCTTGCGGAACAGAGTGGTGAAAGGCGTGGCGATGGTTCGCGAACTATCACTGATGGCCAGCCCCAGCGTCTTTTCGCCGACGTCAATCCCCAGCAGCCGCGTTTCGGGCCGTATGGCCTTGGAGAATTCCTTGATATCATAGTAGAGCACGTCTGCTTATAGTGGCGTCATGGCCCGAGTTTGCGTTAGCAAACTATAGGGCCATCCATTTTTACCGCACCCATAAATATAGATCCCCCTATAGTTTTTGCTAATGCAAAAACTCGGGGGATAACGCTGAGAAATTAGGTAAGGGCAGAACATTTTACTCCAACGCATACACCGTCCGGCCCGCCACGACGGTGCGCAGTGCGCGGCCTTTGAGCTTCATGCCGTCGAAAGGAGTATTCTTTGATTTTGAGGCAAGCGCGTCCTTATCCAGCTTCCATTTATAGTCAGGATCGAAGATCGTGAGATCGGCGCGCAGACCTTTCTTCAAGCGGCCTGCGGGTTCGTGGATAATGTCGGCGGCTTTATGGGTCATAGTGGCCAGAACCTCGCGCAGCGACATGTGCTTGTCGTGGTAAAGTTTCAGCGCCAGCGGCAGCATGGTTTCCACGCCGACGATGCCGAAAGCGGCGCTCGAAAGCGGCACGCGCTTGGATTCCTGGTCGTGTGGCGCGTGGTCGGTGGCGATGGCGGCGATGGTGCCGTCCTTCAGTCCTTCGACAACCGCTTTGCGGTCCGTTTCCGTGCGCAGCGGCGGATTCATTTTGGCGTAAGTACGATAATCCATCACCGCGTCCTCGGTAAGGATGAAATGGTGCGGCGCCGCCTCGCAGGTGACGTTCAGGCCTTTCTTCTTGGCATGACGCACCGCATCGATGGCCTCTTTCGTTGATATATGCAGCACGTGATACTGCCCGCCGGTCAGCTCCAGCAGCAGCAGGTCGCGCGCCACGATCGCCGCCTCGGAAACATTGGGAATCCCGCGCACACCCAGCTTGGTGGAGATTTTGCCCTCGTTGATGCAACCGCCGTTGGAAAGCAATAAATCCTCGGCGTGCTGCGCGATGGGCAGCCCCAGCATAGCCGAATATTCGAGCGCGTGGCGCATCAACAGGCTGTTCATCACCGGCAGACCGTCGTCGGTGAAGCCGACAACGATTCCGGTATCTTTCAGCAGCGCCATCTCGGAAAGTTCCTTGCCCTCCATGTTCTTTGAAATGGCGGCATAGACGCGGATATTGACGTAGGATTTCTCCCGCGCGCGCTTCTTGACGAATTCGAGGATATACTGGTTATCCAACACCGGCTTGGTATTGGGCTGGCAGACCACGGTGGCGATGCCGCCCGCCGCCGCCGATTTGCTGCCAGTTTCAATGGTTTCCTTGTGTTCCTGCCCCGGCTCGCGGAAATGCACCTGGATGTCGAGCAGGCCGGGGCAAAGAATGCGCCCCTTGCAATCCACCACCTCGACGCCTTCCGGCACGCCCTCGTTGAACAGGCGCGGCCCGAAATCGGCGATTTTATCTCCCTGGGTCAGCAGCGCGCCTTTCTTATCCAGCCCGCTTTCCGGGTCGATCAGCCGCGCGTTGACATAGGCGACCTTCTCACCACGCTTGCGCGGCTTGAGGCGGAACCAGTGTTGTTTTGGAGTGGGGGGCATAATCTTCCTTACATTTTCAGCGTCATGGCCCGAATCGCGCAGCGATTATAGGGCCATCCATCTTTGTTGCATCCATAAAAATGGTTCGCCCTATAGTTCGACTGCGTCGAACTCGGGCGATGACGCCGAGAGTATGGAATTCACGCCGCAAAAATCTGCGATTCATCCTTAAAACCCTTAATCTCGATCGCGTTGCCGCTGGGGTCGGGGAAGAACATAGTAGCCTGCTCGCCCACTTTGCCCTTGAAGCGCACCTGCGGCTTGATAATGAACTGTATATTCTTTGTCATGAGCCTGTCG
>CAZXYG010000043.1:1944-3659 GCA_964644885.1 uncultured Rickettsiales bacterium | reverse complement strand
GTTCGTGCCAGCTTTTCCAATCAAGAATCACGCCGAAATGGCGCGCGGGGACTTTTTCGCCATCCACCGCGTTGGTGGGAGTATTTTCGTTGGCGGAATCGCGCAGATGCACCGAAAGCTGGTGGCCGAAAAAGTTGAAATCGATCCAGCGCTTATCCGTGCGCCCCAGCGCGCAGCCCATCACTTCGGTATAAAATTTTTCTGCCGCAGCGAGATTATCCACCGGAACGGCGATATGAAAACGGGGGTAGTGGGTCATATGTGCCTCCTTTCGTTTCATGCCACTGACACGATTTATACCAGCTTGCATCGCCGGTGTAACGCCTAAAATGTCATGGATATGGCATGCGGGGCGGCACAGCAACTTTTGACGAATTCCAGCGCTACTTACTGGCGTTGTTTTTATTCGCAGCTATTTCACCCTGGCCCTTGGCGGCTTTACGGCCGTCGCGAATCATTTGCTTCAGCTTCTCGTGCTGTTCCGCTTTTTCCTGCGGCGACATCCTCTTCCACACCGCAACGCGGTCAGGCTTGTCGGCTGCTTCCGCGCGCAAAGAAAACACCGCCGCTACGCCATACGCCACCGCGACCGTAATGATGAGCAATGATCTCACGGCACATTTTCTCCAGTGAAATTCTCCTTCGTGCGATCATTATACCATGGAAAATGAGCGGCTCTTTCAACAACTTTCCCGGTTACCCAGGAAGCGCGGGAGGATGCCCAACGGAATAGCAAGAAAATCCAAGCCTTTTTACTTTATCAACTGGAAAAATATTGCGTAAATCAATCAATACTGGATGCCGAAGCAGCGTTTTTACCTTTACTAAATTCAATCGCTTGAATTCCTCCCACTCGGTAACGATAACAGCGGCATCTGCGCCTTTTACCGCCGCATACGCATCCTTGCACCATATAATGCTCCGTTGCGGCAATTCTTCCTGAGCGTCCGGCATGGCTTTCGGGTCGTAAACCTGCACCACGACTCCTTTTTCCAGAAGTTGCGGGATGATGGCAAGTGCGGCGCTCTCCCGCGCATCGCTGGTATTGGCCTTGAACGCAAGCCCCAGCACCGCCACGGTTTTACCCCTCGCCTTGCCGCCTAGGGCTGTGATGATATTTTCTGCCATGCGCTGTTTCCGCGCCTCGTTGGAGGAAATGACGGCCGTCACGATGCGCGCCGAAGCATCGCACTCGCGCGCGATTTTTTTCAGCGCCAGCGTATCCTTGGGGAAGCAGGAACCGCCATAGCCCGGTCCCGGCGTCAGGAACGCACCGCCGATACGGTGATCCATCCCCATGCCGCGTGAAACTGCCGTAACGTCCGCGCCGGTTTGCTCGCAGATATCGGCGATTTCGTTAATGAACGCAATTTTCGTGGCGAGAAAAGCATTCGCGGCGTATTTGGTGAGTTCCGCCGTGGGAATGTCAGTGAACAGCAGCGGTATTTTTCTCTCCGTCAACGGGCGGTAGAGAGAACTCATCGTTTTTTGCCCATGAGGAGATTCCACGCCCACGATGATGCGGTCCGGCTCCATGAAATCCTTGGTCGCGCGGCCCTCGCGTAGAAATTCCGGGTTCGAAACCATTTCAAAACGCAGTTTCGGGCGGGCGGCGGCAATAATCTCGCGCATTTTGCCGCCTGTGCCCACCGGCACGGTGGATTTCACGACAATCACCGCGCCGTTTTTCAGGTAGGGTGCAAGTTCCTCCGCCG
>CAZXYG010000043.1:0-1934 GCA_964644885.1 uncultured Rickettsiales bacterium | reverse complement strand
CATTCTTTTTTACGAGAGCAGCCAGACCCGGCTCGAATATAGGGATAACGCCTTGCTTCAGCCCCGTGATTTTTTTTCTATCTTTATCAATGCAGGTGACATCGAAACCCAACTCGGCGAAACATGTTCCCGAAACCAGCCCTACATACCCCGTGCCTATAACCGCGATGCGCATGGCGTAATCATATTATCAAAGGTTTCCGAACAAACAGGCCAATCCAGAAAAATAGAAAGTAAGGCAGCATTTCAGCGCAATAGATTACAGCAATCAGCCTTACTAGGAACGATAGGAACTTTGATCGCGTATTGGCAGCGCAATTCCATATGAAAATAATAGCCGTAATAAAATAGAGCGTACCAATAACAAGAATGGTCGCAGAGACATAGGAATAGTCTTTCTTTTCTTTGGGGTTTTCTACCGAATGTGTTTTGGATGCGATGGATTCGCCGAAAAAGATGTGTGCAAAAACTTCAGGGTCGGCAATATACAATAAACACGCCAACAGGAGTGCAAAAAAGATATGCCCGCCCACACCGTACATCCAGAAAACCTTCCAGAGTTTTTCCTCGCCCTTCCATGCTTTTTTAATAAACTCCTTCATACGTACCGCTTCAGCATCATGCGGATGTCGTCCGCCGCTTCACCACTTTCCAACGCCGCCGCGATGGTGGCTTCCAGCAGCCCAATACGACTGCCGCAATCGAAGCGACTGCCGGAAAAGCGCAGGCCGTAAAATTCCGAGTCTTTCAGCATCGCGATCATGGCGTCGGTGAGTTGGATTTCTCCGCCTCTTCCGGGTTTTGCCTTTCCGAGATATTCAAATATGTTTCCATGAAGAATATAGCGTCCGATCAGCGCGGTGCTGGAAGGAGCCTGCTCTGGCGCAGGCTTCTCGATCATGCCCAAAATCTTTATGACGCGGCCATTATCCTGTTCCGCTTTGACGATGCCGTAACTGCTCACCTGGTCCGGCGCGACATCGGTCACCGCCACCACGTTGCCGCCAGTTTCGTGGTATACATCAATCATCTGCTTCAGAACCGGCGGCTCGGAAAGCAGCATCTCGTCGGCCAGCAGCACCGCGAACGGCTCGTCGTTGATGAGGTTGCGCGCGCAATAGACCGCATGACCCAATCCGAGCGGCTCCTGCTGGCGGATATAGGCAATCTGCCCCGGCTCCGGCATCCAATCGCGGATCCGTGCCAGCGCCTCGGCTTTGCCCGCTTTTTCCAGCACGTGCTGGAGCTCGTAGGCGTGATCAAAATGGTCGGAGATGGGGTTCTTATTGCGCCCGGTGATGAAAATAAATTCCTCGATGCCCGATGCCTTGGCCTCTTCGA
The DNA here is from genome assembly GCA_964644885.1 of uncultured Rickettsiales bacterium. GTDB lineage: Bacteria > Pseudomonadota > Alphaproteobacteria > Rickettsiales > JACKKO01 > CAZXYG01. The sequence goes on along the minus strand of CAZXYG010000043.1, from coordinate 593 downwards.
AGGCATATTGAATCAGCGGCTTGTCGAAGACGGGCAGCATCTCCTTTGGCATGGCCTTGGTGGCAGGCAGGAAGCGCGTGCCCAGCCCACCTACGGGAAACACGGCTTTGCGTACGGTTTTTTTCATAGGCTATGCTTTCACGCTCAAATCCTTTATGCTTTCATGCAGCGGAAGGAAGATATTCTGATGAGATGGCAAGCGAAAAGCAAGCGGCGTCTTGCCGCGTTTCTGGTCTGCGGGGTTGCGTTATCCGCGTGCAGGCATCAAACCGTGGGCGTGACGCCCTATCCCGATAATGATAGCGAATATGCGTACACCGCCGCCTACCCAAGCTACGATCAACAGCCCTACGCGCCGGTTGCTCAGACCGCACCGCCCGTGCCGCAGGCTTACGACGATTACGACAGCCAGTATTACTATGGCTACGCGGGCGAACAGCAGCAATACGCTCCACCACCCCCGCCTCCGCCCGTGGCGCAACAACCCGCCCAGCAACAGCAGTATGCGCCTCCGCAACCATCTGCACCGCAGATTTATGACGATTACGACAGCCAGTATTACTATGGCTACGCGGGCGAACAGCAGCAATACG
>CAZXYG010000042.1:15971-16460 GCA_964644885.1 uncultured Rickettsiales bacterium | reverse complement strand
GCCTAGGATTGCGCACCAGCTGCATGGCGGCATTATCCACGTACATGTGCGAGAGCGCGATATCGGGGAATTCCTCGTCGCGTATCTTCTGCACTTCCTCGCGCCACAGACCGGTAGCCGCCAGCACATTCGCCTTATCCACGGAACAGACTTTTTTGCTTCGCTTGCGCGCCAGATCGAACGCCACGCGCGCGATGCGTTGAATTTCCGGCGTGGTGTAAACCATCGTGTTGACGCCCCTGCGGGTGCCGTCCGGCAGCGTCGCGACGCCTTTAGGCTCGCCGAAGTAAATATCTCCGGTCAATTCGCGCACGATCATGATATCAAGCCCGACTACCAGCTCGCGCTTGAGAGTGGAGGCGTCCGCCAACTCATCAAAAACAATCGCCGGGCGGAGGTTTGCGAACAACTCCAGTTCTTTGCGAATACCTAGCAGGCCGCGCTCCGGCCTCACCGAAAAATCGATGCTATCCCATTTCGGGCCGCCCA
>CAZXYG010000042.1:10195-15961 GCA_964644885.1 uncultured Rickettsiales bacterium | reverse complement strand
GGCCGCCCACCGCGCCGAGTAAAATGGCATCCGCCTTGCGCGCCGCTTTTTTCGTTTCTTCCGGGAACGGATTGCCGGTCTTGTCGTACGCGGCGCCGCCTAGCAGCGCCTCGGAAAAAACGAAGCCCGATTGGCGCTTGGCATTAAACCACTCCAGCACGCGCCTGGCTTGGCCTACGACTTCCGGGCCGATGCCGTCGCCGGAGAGGAGGAGAATATGTTTTGTCATGCGCCTGGAAATACAGAATCCAAGGAAATAATGAATGCGCTATAGCTAGACATGGTTTCGGCGATTGTCAACTTCTTAGGGCATCCCAGTCCCCCAGCACAGCTTGCCAGCAAGCAAGGGCGGCGAGGGCGGCGGTATCAGCGCGCAGAATCCGCGGCCCCAAGCTGACGGATGTCACGTAAGGCAAGGCGCGCAGCGCGGCAATCTCGGCATCGGAAAATCCTCCCTCCGGTCCGGTCAGGATCGTCCAACCCTCTCCCGGAGGACGTGGAACGGGATGAGGATGCGCCCGCTTCTTGAGCGCTATTTCAATAGGCTCTCCCTTGCCCGTTTCGTCACAGAAAAGAATGTTCCTGCTTGTATCCCAGCTCTTTGGAAGCAATGAAAGCTTTTGCGGCTCTGCGATTTCCGGCACACACAGCCGCCCGCTCTGTTCCGCCGCCTCAATCGCGTTTGCGCGCAACCGTTCCGTATTCACACGGGTTACGGCGGTGCGATCCGTGATGACGGGGATCAATCGGGAAACGCCAAGCTCGGTGGCTTTCTGCACCAAAAAATCAATCGCTCCCTGCTTAATGGGCGCGAACAGCAGCCAAATATCCGGCACGGCTACCTGTGTGCACCTTTGTTCAAGCGCCCTAAGCTCAACATCGCGTTTTTTCACGGACGCCACTTCCGCCAGCCACTCGCCTTCCCTTCCATTGAAAACGTAAAGCCGGTCTGCTAGCTTACAACGCATCACATGGGTGAGGTAATGCGCTTTTTTCCGATTCAATGGCAGAACCGCTCCTGCGTTCAGCGCAGAATCAACAAAAAGACGAATGCGGGGTTGGTAGGACATCATGTTCCGTAAGTTGGCGTTACATCTTCTATTAATGCGCCTCCATAAGCCCACCGGCATCTGGCTGCTGCTGTGGCCGTGCTGGTGGAGCATTGGCATGGCTTCCACCCGGCCTTATCCGGATATTAAATACATAGCGCTTTTTGCCTTTGGCGCAATAGTCATGCGCGGCGCCGGGTGCGTGATGAACGATATTATCGACCGCGACATTGATAGAAACGTGGCGCGCACAAAAACCCGTCCGCTGGCAAGCGGCGCGCTCTCGGTGCGCGAGGCATTGTGGCTGCTCGCGGTACTGCTGGCATTCGGATTCATTATCCTGCTGGAACTTCCGCCGCTCGCGATCCTGCTCGGTATCGCATCGCTGGCGCCAGTGGCGGCGTATCCTTACATGAAGCGCATTTTCGCATGGCCGCAACTCTTTCTCGGCTTCACCTTCAATATGGGCGCCCTGGTGGCCTGGTCCGCCGCCGCAAACAGCCTCAATATCGCCGCGCTTGTTCTCTATGCCGCCTGCATCTGCTGGACGCTGGGTTACGATACTATTTACGCGCATCAGGATAAAATGGATGATGAAAAACTCGGCGTAAAATCCACCGCAGTGGCGCTGAAAGAACATACTCGTATCATGGTCAGCTTGTTTTACTTGGCGATGATCATATTGCTGATGCTGGCCGGCACGTTGCAAGGGATAGGGGGATTCTTTTACTACAGCCTGATCCCGGCGGCGCTGCATCTTGCCTGGCAAGTCAAAACCGTAAAGCTCGAAGATCCCAAGAGCTGCTTCAGAAAGTTCCGCTCCAACGGTTGGTTCGGCTGGATCATCTTCGCCGGGATCCTGGCGGAAAAGATGCACGCATTCTGAAGGAACTAGAGAAAAATCATTTCCCTAGTTCCTGATTGTCTTTTCAAAAGAACCGAGTATCCTGCCGCCATGCGTACTGCTCAGAAGAAAAAAGAAACGGAATCCGTAGCCGTCATCAAGAAATACTCCAACCGCAGGCTCTACGATATGGAGTCAAGCAAGTACGTGACGCTGGAGGATATTTGCGCGATGGTGAAAAAAGGCGTGATTTTCCAGGTCGTGGACGCAAAAACCGGCGAAGATCTCACACGCACCATCCTTACCCAGATTATTTTCGAGTTGGAAACCAAGGGTTTTAATTTACTTCCCACCAGTTTCCTGCGCCAGATTATCGCGTTCTACGATGACAATATGAGCGTGGTGCTGTTTTCTTATTTGGAGAAATCCATGAAGAGCTTCATGGATAACCAGGAGCGTATGCGCGGCCATATCCAATCCGCCGATACGTTCTCGTTGTTCAAACATATGGAGGACGTCGGCAAGCAGAATATGGAGATTTTTGAGCAAACCCTTTCCATGTTCACTCAGTTCAATCCCATGATGGCGGGGTGCGGCAAGAAGGACAAAGAACAAAAAGACTAAACGCCTAAATCGGGCAATACGCGACAGCGTCCTCAGGACCGCCCACGTAATTGGGTTCTTCCTCCTTGACGGTGATTTTTCCTTCCAGCGCGGCGATCGCTTCTTCCGGCTTGTCGAAGCGCGTGCCGTTGATAAGCGTATAGCGCGCGGCACTGATATAGGATTTTGTGATGCCGATCGTCTCATGAATCGATGTCCGGTGGGAACGCCGCTTGACGTTCTCCCCCCTTACCTCATGCACGCGATAACCGCCTCGTGTTTCCTCGATATCAACCACATCGAACATCGTGTCGTAGGCATCCGCGCCCGGCACCAACGTACGCACCACGCGAAATTTCTCGTTGCCCCGATTGCCGACCATGAGATCCACCGATTCGATGCGAACCGGCAGGCGGCGTCCTTCCTGCAGGTCAATCGTGACCAAATATACCATTGCTTCCTCCGCTAGTTCTTCCTTCTTCCTAGATGGAGTATAACAAAGAATTGTTAATAAAAGGTTAAATTATAAGGAAAATATTTGTTCTCAGGAAATAAGATGGTAAGGACTTCCTTAGAAGCTTTACGGCCTATTCCGCTTTCTGCCAGGCGCCTTTTTCGTCCTGTTTCCAATAGGCAAGGATGTGGCCCTGATCCTTGTAGGATTGCCAGCGTTTTCGGGCGCTTTCCACTTCGTTCTGATTGGCGCCGTCGAAGATATCCAGGCACCGCTTGAATGCTTTCACATATCCGGGCGAGATCCCGTCCAGAAGCACTAAAAAAGAAGCATTATTGGGGTTTTCTTCTTGCACGGTAAGGTAAACCGGCTGGCGTTCTATATCCCCCTCTTCTTTCATGCCGTGCGGCAGAAATTTCTCGGTGCCATAGGTCCAAAGCTGGTCGTTAATGCGGCGCAGCCTCGCTTCATCGCGCGCCAACAGCACCGCCCTTTCCCCACTGGCTAGCACTTTCTCCAGCAGCCTGGGCAACGCCTTTTCCAGCGGAGTGGACGTCAGGTGATAGAAACTGATGTCAGTCATAATGAGGCTATAAGCTAAAGCTAAGGGTATAGCCTTCCCTTACTTTGCTTCATAATTCTCCGCGATGAACCGATCCAGCAGCCGCACGCCGAAACCGGAAGCGCCTTTGGGCGTAACGTCTTTGTCTTTCTTCACCCAGGCCGTGCCCGCGATATCGAGGTGCGCCCATGGCACGTCGTTGACAAATCGTTGCAGGAATTGCGCCGCGGTGATGCTGCCGGCGCCCTTGCCGTTGGAGATGTTTTGCATGTCGGCGACTTCCGAATCGATCTGTTTGTCGTATTCCTTGCCGAGAGGGAAGCGCCACAGGCGCTCGTCCACGGCTTCGCCCGCTTTGATGAGCCGCTCGGAAAGCTCGTCGTTGTTGGAAAACAGCCCTGCATATTCGCTTCCCAGCGCCACCACGATCGCGCCGGTGAGTGTCGCCAGGTTAACCATAAGCTGCGGCTTGAATCTGTCTTGCGCATACCACAGCGCGTCGGCCAGCACCAAGCGGCCCTCGGCGTCCGTATTCAGCACCTCGATGGTTTGGCCGGACATGGAGGTCACGATATCGCTGGGACGCTGCGCGTTGCCGCCCGGCATGTTCTCCACCAGGCCAATCACTCCAACCGCGTTCACTTTCGCCTTACGACCCGCCAGCGCCCGCATCAGCCCCACCACTGCTCCGGAACCGGCCATGTCGTATTTCATCTCCTCCATGCCCTGGGCGGGCTTGATTGAAATGCCGCCGGTATCGAAAGTCACACCCTTGCCGACGAACGCCAGCGGGCGCTTATCCGCACCGCGGGGCGCATTGTTCCATTGAATAACCACCAATTGTGATTCCTTTTCGCTGCCTTGGCCGACGCCAAGCAGCGCACCCATGCCCAGCTTTTGCATTTCTTTTTCGCCCAGCACATCCACCTTGAGGCCGCTGGCCTGAAGCGTTTTGCAAAACGCCGCGTAACTCTCCGGGTGTAGCTGGTTGGGCGGCTCGGAAACGAGATCGCGGGTGACGAAAACGCCCTCCGCCACTTCGTAAAGCCTGGCGAACTCCCGCGCCGCTTCGGTGTGCGTATCCACCTGAATGGTAAGCTGCGCGAGGCTGGGCTTATCTTCTTCTTTCTTCTTGGTGAAGTATTTGTGAAAATAATAGTGGCGCAGCGTAGTGCCCATGGCACTATGCGTTGCCATGGTGGCAGGCGTGAGCGACCCCACCCCCGCCTCGATGACCAGCGTCGCTTCCTTCAGGCGCTTGGCGTTAAGATACGCCGCCAGCACGCCGCCCAGCGCCTCGATATCCTTCTCCGCCTTGAGCTCCTTCTTGTCTCCGAGTCCGAGCAGGATCGCATGATCCAGCGCCGCATCCTTGCCGAGAATGAGGGAAATCAGTTTACCTTTCTCGCCTTTGAAGGCGCTATCCTTTGCCGCCCTGGAAAGCGCGCCGCCCAGCTTTTTATCCAGCTCCGCGGCAAGAGGCGAAAGCTTGAGATCCTTACCTACCGGGAAAACGACCGTTCCGCTCTTGAGTAATTTGATTGCCGAAAATTTGATATCCATGCTTTTCCTCGTTGCTTGCTATTATCGCGCCCGGTCTGTATCAATAAAAAAACAGCAGCAGGGCAGTGCCGGGGTGCAATCTAGCAAATGTACGCATATAGTAAATACATAATCTGGCGCATCGCGGGTCCCTTCGTACTTGTCACCCTGACGCTGACTCTCATCATATGGCTTACGCAGTCGCTACGCTTCATTGAGCTTATTGTCAATAGGGGATTGAAATTAAGTACATTTCTCTATCTTTCCTCGCTGACGCTGCCCTCCTTATTATGGATTATCCTGCCCTCGGCGCTGTTCATCGGCGTCGTGCTGGCCTATCACCGCCTGATGACGGACAGCGAGCTGATCGCCCTCCGGGGAGCAGGCATCAGCAAGTTTGGGCTGATGAAGCCTATGCTGTTCATGGCCTTCTGCTCGATGCTGCTATGCTACGTCATTGGGCTTTACCTGTTGCCTGCCTCGTATCGTGAATTTAAGGATCTCCAGATGTTTATCCGAGACAATTACATCTCCGTGCTATTGCAGGAGGGCGTCTTCGTCAATCCAGTAAAGGGCCTCACGGTCTATATCCGCGAGCGTGGTGAAAACGGGCTGCTTAAGGGGTTGCTGGTGCATGATGAGCGCACGCCGGGCCATCCTTCAACCATGATGGCGGAACAAGGCCAACTCGTTCAGACCCCCCGTGGCCCCC
>CAZXYG010000042.1:2443-10185 GCA_964644885.1 uncultured Rickettsiales bacterium | reverse complement strand
ATTCATATTACAAAACGGCAATCGCCAAGAATTAAGCCGCAAGCAAGATCAGCTTTCTCTGCTCTTTTTCGACCGCTACGTTCTGGAACTTAATCTCTACGCCACGGATACGGAAGAACGCTGGCGGGAGCCGAAGGAGCGCTTTCTTAACGAGCTATTCAAGCGGGAGCCGAAGAATCGGGCTGCTCTGGAATCCAAATTGCGAGCCGAAGCGCACCACCGCCTTACCTGGCCGCTGTATAATCTCCTATTGGGAATGATGGCGGTTTCCGTGTTTATCGCCGGCGAATTAAACCGCCGAGGCCAATGGCAAAAACTCACCATCATTACAGTAGTCACGGTTGCGCTCGTCCTTACCGCGTTCAGCATCAACAACGCCGCCGCTGATCGGCCTCTCCTCGTACCCTTCATCTATATTCTGATTCTGGGCGGCCTCGCCTTTATGCTCTACATGCTGCTTTTTGCGCCTAACTATCGGCCACGGCATCTGATAGAGCGGTGCGCAAAATATTTTACGCGCACGGCTTAGCCGCTAAAAGACCACAAAATCGTGTGCGGTGAGAGCGCCGTCACCAACGCCGACGATAAGCACTTTGTTGCCGCCGCCTAAATCAAGCGTGGCATCGCCGTCGGCATACGTGATATGTCTGAGAACAACTTGCGTGCTGGTATAAATGTTCTTTGAGACATGAATCACATCGCCGCTTTTGCTGCCGGGATTGGCGAAGTCGGTGATGACATCCACTCCACTCCCGACGCTAAACACGAAAACGTCCAGTCCCGATCCTCCGACAAGCATATCATTGCCCATATCGCCGGAGAGCTTGTCGTTTCCAACATTGCCGAGCAGAATATCGTTCGCCTTGCCGCCATACAGCGTATCGTTGCCGCTGCTTCCATCCAGGGAATCCGCGCCGATATTGCCTTGCATGAGGTCATTCTCGGAACCGCCGTTCAGCGTGTCGTTGCCGCCTCCTCCTTCTAACGTATCGCCGTCGCGGTCTCCACGCAGATCGTCGCCGCCGCCATTCCCGTACAGCTTGTCATTGCCCGTCAATCCTTTCAGCACATCGTTTCCTTCGTTGCCGGTCAGTATGTCGCCCCGGCTGGTGCCGGTGAGCGCCAGCGCGGCGTTGGGTGCCGCTTCCTCGCCACCCGCGATTGCGGTTCCGCCGCCGCTGACGGCATCCAGCCAGCCAGCGGGCAGCTTGCTCAATACGGTCGTGTTTTCGGGATCGATGAGGCCGTCCAGTTCGCGGTTGGCGACGAACGGAATCAACCCCGCCGCCGTCGCGCTCTGAATGAAATCAAGCTGCAGCGCGTCCTGTGTTGGATACGAAGTGGCAAGCACGAATTTCCCGGCGTTCTGCGCGAGCTTGATGAAATCGAGATCCCACTTCGTCCATCCCGCTTTGCTGTTATCGTCGTAGAACAAACTTTCCACGCCCACGCCGTCAATAGCCTTGAGATAGGGCGTGTTGGCAATCGTCGCGCTGTCGTCGGTCGCCAACAGTTCCAGCGCGTTCTGCGGAATCACCTTGAAATTCGGATCGATCGCTTTGGCGTGCGCGGAAATCGCCTTGACGAATTTTTCCATCTCCAGGCGCAAATTCGCCGCGCTGCCACCGTAAGCGCTTTGCACCTGCGACACGCTATAGGCATCCACCACATCCAGATACACGCCCTTGTAGCCCAGCGCGATAACCTTATCCACCCGCTCGAACATAAGCTGCTGCCACCCCGGATCCCAGAACTTGACGCGGAAATTGCCTTCCCAGTCAGGGTTTTCGCCCAGTAAAAATCCAGGCGGTTGAGCGTTCCAGCTTGATTGCCAATAATCACGGTAATCTTCCGCCTCACCAATGCTCACATACGAAAAGATCGTCTTTCCCGAAGCGGCCAGTTGTTTTACCTGCGCGGCGGACATTTTCGTATCGTCCATGTCCACTACGGCGACTTTAAAGCTGTTTTGAGAAAGTGAAGAAAATGTTGCGTTCTGAAGCTGATAAATAAAAGCGAGCGAATCAGTCATGGCACGTCCTCCTAAAAGCTGTGTCCCCTTCTTCCCCCTGAAGCGAACATGCCGTTGTAACTGAAGATATCAACTGAATCATACTCCCTCAAAAATGACTTGTCATTAAAATAAAATACTGAAATATATAGATATTTTCTATATATTTCATGTTAAATAATTCGCGTATTTTATTAGCTTCAGGTTAAAAATATGGGATAATTTGCGATTAATATATTAAGAAACATTAATCTATTTCTTAACGCACTGAGTATCAATGCGCAATACGGAATATGCTTCCGACCCAAACTTTTTTAGCGAATGGCACTATTGGTGGTGATGAAAGCGTGATAGGGCAACCGGCGCACGTAGCGGGCAATGGCCAGCGCCGCAATGACGAACACGATCACGGAAGAAATAAAATAGCCGTACCCGTAATATTCAAAGCCGGCGCGCATACTGATCCATGTGGTAATGCCGTTCAGCACAAAGAAGAGCAGAGAAATGCCAAGCCCTGCCTTACGATTGTCAAAGTAGGAAAGCAGGATCAAAAGAAACATCGTGAGCACATGAAACAACGCACCCAATACGCCATAGCGAAAAATAGCAATCTGCAGAAAGTTAAGATTGAGCAGCTCGAAAAGCTGTGGCGTCATCAAGATAGACATGGCGCAGATGGTTCCCTGCAGCACGACAAAATTCCGCGCGCTGCCGAAAATACTGCCCGTGATGGCGCGATGATTGCGCTGGACCTTCTTGAACGTCGCTTTGTTCTGAATATCGCGATAGAAGCGGATATAGTGCTCGAAGAAATTAGTTTCCACGCTAAAAATGAATACCGCCATTGCGGGCACGATGGTCAGGTAAGCAAGGAACATGGCACCGTCGTAATTAGGGTACATCACCAGACCGCCGCTCATTTTCTCCGCCTGAGGCGCCATCCACATCACCCATTTATCCACCCACACCGCCATATTGTATAACAGGCCGCTGAGGGCAATCTCCCAGTATTTGCGAAAATAGGGCAGAATCGCAAAAGGATCTCGCAGCGTGTAAGGATATTCGACAAAGATGCGCGCCACCAGCGATCCGAAGATATACGCAAGGCCCAGCGTGAAGCCGACCAGAAGCCCGGCATCTTGCAGCGCTTGCGTAAGGGTAAAAGCCATGGCGATCGCGATCGCCATGCCCACGCCGAAAGCGCGCGTGACCGAATTATAATCCTTGAGCGCCGTCATAAACACGCTGACAAGCCATATGCCGCTGATCAGCATGTAATTGATAATGGCAAGCGCCTTCATCAACGGCGAAAGATCAGCCACAAAGCTATAAAACAGCACCACTATTGGAAGCTGGGTGCCGTAAATAAGAATGAGGCAGCCAAACATCATTCCGGGCGCGTTGGAAACATCCTTGGCGTAAATGCTATCTGCCAAATACCGCGTCGCCACCATGAAAACCGGCGCGGAAAACACCAGCGAAAATGCAAAATTATAAATCACAACCACTTTGAAATTGAAGAGTACGTCCAAATCAAGGACATGCACGCCGAAAAGGGTAATGGCTCCTAACGCAATCACGGTAAAGAGCCATGGCCCTGTCGCCGCCATGGCAGAATGCGCGTAGGCCTGCGCCAAGCCGGATAGATTATCCTGCCGCGCCAACTTCCGTAATACGAACCCGATACCGGCCATTAGAAAGCATTCTCCTGAAGTTTTATATGCCGCTTCACGCGCTCCTCCATCAAATCCGTGTAGATCTCACGGTAGGAAATAGGCTGCGATAATTTATTATAGTATTTGCGCACACGAGCACGGAGCGCTTCGCCGCAACGGTAATAATGCGCCTTATCCGTCAGCAGATGTAAAATTTCTGCGGCCACGGCCTTGGGATTGGAGAGCGGGGTAATCGCCCCTCCCGGTCCTATTGGCGGAAATTCATCGCTGCGGCCCATAATCATCTCGCGGCAGGCGCCGACATCCGTAGCCACGCAGGGAATTCCCGCCGCGCCCATTTCTAAAATCACAAGCGGTTGCGCCTCGCTGATGCTGGTAAGCGCTACCACGTCAATCTTTTTTAGGTAATCCATGATGTTGACGCGGCCAGTGAACAGAATGGTTTCGGCAAGGCCCATATGCTGCACCATATCCACGCATTCCTTATAATAATCTTCATCTTCGTCATCGGGACCCATGATCAGCGCCTGTACTTCGTAGATGGTTTCGCGCAACATGGCAACGGCGCGAATAAAGGTTTTGACATCTTTGATCGGCACCACGCGACCGATAAGCGCAATGGTGGGAACGCCTTCGTTCTCCCGCTTGATATGCGCGCACCGCTCGCAATCAATATGGTTAGGAATAATTTTCATCTTGGCGGGATCGGCGCCATCCATGCGTTGGAACTCCTGGTTGCCTTCGTAAAGCGTGATAATATGCGTGCTAACGCCGTAGCACATACGGGAATAGGCGGAGAACATATCCACCCAGAAATCCCGCAAATTGCGGTCCTCGATGGAACGCTTCACCGCCAAGCTGAATGCCTTCTGATCCACCAGCCAATCCGCCGAAGCGATCTCAATGCGGCGTTCGTTGGTATAAATGCCGTGCTCGGTAATGATGCACGGCCTGCCGGTTTCCAGAAAAGCCCGCGTCAGGCATAGCCCCGCGTAACCGGTGCAGAGCGCGTGATAGATATTGGCCTCCGGCAGGTCAGCCAGCAACACGCTGTACATCCCGCCGAGAAGCGCTCGCCATGACCAAAAGAAATCCAGGAAAGCGCAATCCTCCATCGTCGCTTCATACATCGAAAGCAGCATATTCCATGCAGGTATGGAATCGAGAAGAATGGTTTGACCAAGGTGTTCCTGGTAGCGTGAGAAGGCATCGAGAATGCGCCTCAGCACATCCGGCGAAGGTTGCCGCTGTAAGTCGATCAGCGCCGTCCGCAGCGCCGAAAATAAAAATTCTGCATCCTGTTTGGGCAGAGCAGCCGAGCCATAAGGCAATTTTTGCAAGAAGACATTGGTAATGCCGGCAACATTTTCGGGCAATTCGTATTTCAGCTTAAGCTCTGCGTTGGGCGGCACCAACGCCATAATAGCAAAGGTAAGATGCTTGTGCTCGCGGATAAGATCGTGCGTCCACGCCGACACGCCGCCTGAGACATACGGATATGTGCCCTCGAGGATCAAGCAAATATCCGCCTTTATAGACGCCGCGCTCCGCTTCATGCTCTCTGTTCCAGCAACAGGTTTTCCTTATCCAGTCCGCACCGCCACGCTTCCAGCACGCTTCTCAACGGCTCTCCTTCCACGCTCTTGAGCCGGGAAAATTCCGCATGGTAGCGCTTTGCCACTGCGCGAAGCTTCGCAAGATCCCCCATGCGGAACAACGCTTCCATATACCCTTGCAATGCAGGTACGAAATGGGCGCTTTTTTTATCCAAACAGCGCTCTAGTTCTTTTGCCGCACGAATGGATTCGTTGTTGCGAAGATAGAGCATGCCAAGCGCGCAGCGAGTCGCGATATCATCCGCACGGAGGCGCAGGCAGCGGCGATAGTTTGTAATGGCTTTCTCGCGGCTTTGCTGTTCACGCTCCGCATCCAGAATGCCGCTGTGAGCATATTCGTTGCACAGCGCCGCAAACTTCAGCATCATTTCTATGTTTTGATGCTTCGCCACTTGCCGCTCCAATTCAATGGTGCGCTGGAGATATTCACGCTCGATATCCGCAATGGCGCCGGCCGCCTGAACACGGATCGCGGTATCCTTGTCACGCAATGCCTGAAGAAGAACGGGAGCAAATTCGGGCCGGAAGTAACGGGAAATTTTTACCAGCACATCTTGCTTCTGCTGAAAACTGCCGTAACGCATGACATCGCGGAACGGCTCCACATCACGCACTTCCGGCATATCGTCAAGGCCAAATACGATGCGCTCGTAAAGCTTGCCGCTCTCGCGGGCGCGCTCCTCCGGAAACATAGCGGCAAACCATTCGGCAAAAGCCACCGAAGCGCGCGCCTGAAATGCATAAAACCCTCCGGCCAGAAAACCGCTCAGCGCACCAGCCGGCCCGGCTACGATTACCATCAGCGCCAGAAACGCCCATAGCCGGAAGTCGCCGCCTTCACGGCGGCTCCAGTAGGCGCAAGCCATAACCGCCACCAAAGCCATGACATGCATGATCACGGCAACCCGCGCGCTGCCATATTTGGTCGCGTATAGAAACAGGCCCGCGCAATCCAAAAGCATCACGACAAACGCCAGGCCAAGATAGGCAATAATTTCATGCCTGCGGAGCCGTATCGCCTGCTGACCTGCAATATCCATAATTCATGACACCTTCACAAAAAGCGGCTGCATAATAAAATTACACGCCGCCGGCGCAAGCAGCGCATCACTGCAGGCCGCAAACGCGCGCTCAAGGCGCTCGATCACTTTCCGCGCACCTGCTTCGCCGGTTCCAGGGAGTAAAACAGCCACTCCCTCTTCTTCTTCAAACCGATCAAATATCTGATCTGTTTTACGCAATTGATTTTTCATCACTTCACTCACGCTCCGTATGAATGTTACGCGCTGCGCTTCCGGCAAGGTTCTCAAGGATAAAACCCGCAACGTAACGACAAAACAATCAAACCCCATACGCCTTGCCAACGCCCGGAGCAATTCGCGCTGAAAGCGGTAGTAACACGAAGAGTAAAGCGATCGGTCGTCATTCATCACCGCGCCGCTGACAGGCCACATAGCGTGGCTCGCGTCGGGTTGCCCATCGTATTGCCGCCGCATTTCCACCTCCTCTGGTTGGTACTCGTTATGCGCCACCCGTTGCTCGCTGCGATATGTCCGCGACACGTAGACGACGAACAACGCACAACGCGCAGCTAACAGCGCGTCATAATTATGCCTCCTCCACCCACCGTACTTTCCCCTGTTTCCACCCCTCTTCTTGCTTATGCAGCTCCTGCACCGCAAAGATATAGTGTGGCGCTACCTCGTCTTGCACGCGCTGATCGCTCAAGTTACCCCTGATCTTTTCCACTACCCCTTCCGCATCGCCGCTGGAAGTGCCTGGAAGTAGAACGGCGAAGTCGGTATCGGTCCGCCGTTCATTGAAAATATGATCCACCTTGCGCAGCGAGCTGCGGACGGCGTCTCCCAACCGCTTGGCGGCACGATTGCGCTGTTCTTCCGTCAATTCGGCAGCATTGGAAAGCTTGATCGTAATAGCCGAAAGATCAAATCCCATACGCTTGGCGAGCGACGTCAAAAATTCGCTCTGACGCTTATAAAAATTATGCGAGAACAGCATCTGGTCGTAGTTGACCATGCTATCTTCCTTGGCGAATTGATACTTCCCGGCATTTGCATAAGCCATACCTATCCATTCGCAGAGAATACGGAACATTTCCACTGTGCGCATGCCAAGCTCGGTGAAGTTCATTTCCTCGATTTTCAGCATACCGAAAATTTCACCCGAACTGCCGTCGATCAACGGCCCGGCAAGCAACCCTTGGCCGGAAAGCAGCTTTTCATCATCCTCGTTCAAGATACACGCCACACGCTTTTCGCCGACAATCTGCCGGTATAGCATCGTATCGCTGAGAAAAGCGGTGGCAAAATGCGCGTTGTCCTTCCAGCCATAATAGCTGACGATGCGGAAGCCGCTTTCATCCAGCATGTAGAGGGAAAATTTTTGCGGGTTCATCGTAGCGACGATGACATCTTCCAC
>CAZXYG010000042.1:0-2433 GCA_964644885.1 uncultured Rickettsiales bacterium | reverse complement strand
ATCTTCCACCGCGCGCAGAACCTGCTGCTGGTCAAGACTTTTAAGAGCCTTGGCCGCCTCATAGATCGCAATGGCGCTGCGCATTTCACCGGCAAGCCTCGTCTCCAGACTTTCCTTGAGGGCTTTGAGCCGGTTATACGCGGCGGTGATGGTTTCCGTTTCCTTCTCGGCTTTGGTAAGCCGCGCACGCAGATAGAGACGCTCACGGATCTGGCGCACCCTAAGCTCACCGATGATAACCGACGCCGTCAACCACAGAAACGGGCGGTACGTCAGCTCAAGCAAATATTCATACGTAGTCTGCATTTCCTGGGGCGGAAGGTTGCCAAGCAGCAAAAACACCGTGGCCAGCCCGGTGCTTGCCAAAGCTTCCTTGGTGCCATACTGCACTGCCACCAGCAAAATGATAATCCAGAAAGGGTGCAAGGAAACACCGGTGTAGCGTGTGCCATCGCCAAAAACATGGCTGAATGCAACCACTCCGGAGAGAAAAATCACCGTTTCGATTAACGCCGAAACACGCAACCCTAGAAAATAACGCGGGTCTTCGCTGCTTCCTCCGTCTTCTTCGGGAAGAGAATCCAGATCAGCAAAATCAATGGTTTCTTCAACTGCAGCGGCGGCAGCCGTATGAGACTCTTCACGCATGTCTGGAACGAGACACTGTTATCTAAAAGTCCCAGCTAATATTAGCGCCAACCCGATCGTACGTATCATTGCTGCCTTCAGAACTGACCGAACGCGAAGCAAAAAGCGACGCCCTCAACCCATCGTCGGTATAATAATCAAGAGTGCCTCCAAAATGCGGCCCCTGATCTCCAATACGATCATAAACAAAGCCGCCATAGCCATTCACTTTGAATTGGCGGGCAAACTCCTTGCTTACATAGAGCGTTCCGATATGGAATTCATGGCTTTCCACCGGATACAATTCAAAGCGCGTACCCGTGCTATCTAAAGCCGTTTCCTTGTCATCGGCATATTCAGCGGCCACCCAATAATTAAGACTTACGTCCGCCCCCTGGCCCAGCATGTTCTTGATCTGCTCGCGCTGAGGCAAAAGATAAGTCACTCCGCCATCAAGCTTCAGCGATCGCGCAACGTCAGACTCGTCATCGATGGAGTAGCGGTTTATGCCCACAAGCAGCGTACCCGTTGTCTGCAAATTGAGACGCTGCACCCGCTCCACGGATAGGGTGTCAATCGCGCCCTCATCCAACACGCCTTCCACATAATCCCATTCAGGCTGCTGCAAAGCCAATGCCACCGTCGTTTTACCATGGCTATCCAACATGGCATAACGCCCGCCCGCACCTACTACGCCATCAGCGACGTAGAAAGAAAATCGGGATTGATTGCCGCCGTCATGAATATAATCGTGATAGAATTCCGCACGCACTCTATCTTCGTCCAGCCGCCCGATCGTGCCGTTCACCCGCCGGAACTGCTCAAGCCTGACCTTATCGCTCTCAGCCCGAACGCCGATGGCGGCAAAAGGCTCGTATTCCGTGCGACCTTCCGCGCGAGTGATTTGCTCAACCTGGCTGTCGCCGGTCAGCTCGACCTCCCGCTCCGCCGAAACCATGGACGTGCGGTTCAATTCTCTTTTACGCTTTTGAATATCCTGGCTCTCAGGCCGAAGCTTGGCCGCCTGATTGATTAACTCTCTTGCGCGGCGCTGGTTACCCAACCGCTGACTTGCTTCCGCCTGCAGCACCACCACATCCGGATCACCCGGATGAACAGCCTTCAGCTCTTCAATAATGGCTTGCGCGCGGTCAAGCTGATCGCTTTCCAAATACAGCCGCGCCTTGGCAAGCTTGAGACGATATTCCGGATCCTGCGCGAACGCTTGAACGGAATGCAATGCAATCCCCAGCCACAATAAACCAAAAATGATACGGCGCAGCGTTACTGTCATCGGCCTAATAATACCTCCTCTGCTTTATCATATTGCCCCGCCTCTATAAGCACCTCGGCATAATCGGCCCGCAGATGCTTGTTGCCGGGATACTTTTCCACGAGTTCACCAAACAAAGGTGTTGAATCTTCTACCCTGCCACGCCGGAAAAGTAAATAGGCTTCGGCCCAGCGTACATTTAAATCTTTTGCCGGAAGCGCGGCGATCTGCTGCAGCGCTTTCTCATAGTGCTCCGTCGCCGTGCCGCGCGACCCCTCGCGCCACAATATTTCGCCATAGTAGTAATGGCTCAGATAATCGTCTTTGCCACTATCAATATAGGCGCCGAGGTATTTTTTGGCCTCATCATAGCGGCCTTGATAATAAAGAAGCTGGCCAAAATTTCGGTTGAGAGTCGGGTCATCCGGCTTGCGCGACAGGAGGCTTTGCAACGCCTGTTCCGCCACCCCCGCATCAGCCAACTCTTCATCGACCGCGTAGTCATCCACAAAATCGCCAGTATCGTACAGGAT
>CAZXYG010000041.1:14650-16731 GCA_964644885.1 uncultured Rickettsiales bacterium | reverse complement strand
CTTTGAACCATCAACCGTCAACCGTCAACCGTCACCTTCTTCACTTGAAGCGGCAAGGTTTCTCCGACGCGCGGGTCGCAGAGCTTGCGGGCGTGAAAGAAGAGAAAATACGCGCGCTGCGCCACCGGCTTGGCATTCGGCCCGTTTACAAGAGGGTCGATACGTGCGCTGCTGAATTCGAAGCGCTGACGCCGTATATGTATAGCACGTATTGGGGAGCAGGATCAAAAATCACGAATCGAGAATCGGGAGAAAAAGATCGCGATTCCCGATTCCCGATTTTTGATTCCTGTGAATCGCAGCCCACCGATAAAAACAAAGCCATCATCCTGGGCAGTGGCCCAAACCGAATCGGGCAGGGGATCGAGTTTGACTACGCTTGCGTGCACGCGGCCTACGCGCTGAAAGAGGCGGGTTACGAGACCATCATGATCAATTGCAACCCTGAGACGGTTTCCACCGATTATGACACATCCGACCGGCTTTATTTTGAACCGCTCACGCCGGAAGACGTGATCGAGGTGATTCATAAGGAACAGTCGAACGGCAGAGTGCATGGCGTCAATGTGCAGTTCGGCGGGCAGACGCCGCTGAAGCTGGCGCGTCATCTGGAGGCGGTAGGGATTCCGCTGCTCGGCACCTCGCACGATGCGATTGATTTGGCCGAGGATCGCGAGCGCTTCAAGGATCTGCTGGATCAACTAAATTTGCGTCAGCCTCGCAACGCCATTTGCAGGACGCCTTCGGAAGTAAAGAAAATGGCCGATACCATAGGCTTTCCGGTTGTGGTGCGGCCTTCCTATGTGCTGGGTGGCCGCGCCATGGCCATCGTGCATGACAAGGAGGGGTTGGAAAAATATCTTGAGGAGGTGAAGGAATTTTTCAAAGAAGGCCCGATCCTGCTCGACGGTTTCCTCCAGCATGCGGTGGAAGTGGATGTGGATGCGCTTTCGGACGGGCGCGATGTCTATATTGCCGGCGTGATGGAACATATCGAGGAAGCGGGCATTCATTCTGGCGATTCGGCTTGCTCGTTGCCGCCCTATTCGCTGGGTAGAGAGATTATTGCGGAGATAAAACAGCAGACGCGCACGCTGGCCAAGGCGCTCAAGGTAGTGGGCCTGATGAATATTCAATACGCGGTGCAGGGCGACGTTATTTACGTGCTGGAGGTGAATCCGCGCGCCAGCCGCACGGTGCCTTTCGTTGCCAAGGCCACGGGCGTGCCGGTGGCAAAAATCGCCGCGCGTGTGATGGCTGGGGAGACATTAAAAGATTTCTCAAAAACTCTGAAACGAGGTGAAGCGTGGCAGGAGAAACCCTCGCACGTAGCGGTGAAGGAAGTGGTGCTTCCCTTCAGTCGTTTCCCCGGCGTGGACGTGTTGCTCGGGCCGGAGATGAAATCCACCGGCGAGGTCATGGGTATCGACCGGCATTTCGAAAGCGCCTTCGCCAAGGCGCAGCTTGCCAGTGGGACGAATCTGCCTACGATGGGAACGGTGTTTGTCTCGGTGAAAGACGACGATAAGGCTGCGATCCTGCCGGTAGCAAGAATGCTGGAGGAACTTGGTTTTGTGCTGGTTGCCACCAGCGGCACGGCGGCGTATCTTAAAGAAAGCGGCGTACTGGTTGCGGCCATCAACAAGGTTCATGAGGGCAATCCGCATATCGTGGATCGAATGCAGGAGGGCGGGGTGCAATTGGTGATCAACACCACTGCAGGCGCAAAGTCCATCGCCGACAGTTTCAGTATTCGCCACACGGCCTTGGTGCACAAGATTCCCTATACCACTACGGCTACCGGCGCGCGTGAAATGGTGCGCGCCATAAGTCGCATCGCACAAGACGCGGGGCTTGAAGTTTTTACGATTCAATCGTATTTTCGCAACTAAAGCATTATGACCATTGTGATGGAAAAATTTCCGATTACCGAGCAGGGCTTCAGACGCATGGAGGAAGAGGCAAAGCGCCTCAAGACCGTAGAGCGGCCAGCCATCATAAAAGCCATCGCTGAGGCGCGCGCGCACGGCGATTTGAGCGAAAACGCGGAGTACCACGCCGCGCGCGAAGACCTGTCCATG
>CAZXYG010000041.1:12770-14640 GCA_964644885.1 uncultured Rickettsiales bacterium | reverse complement strand
ATCATGCTGCACGGGAAAAACAGAGCTTCACGGAAGGCCGCATCAAGGAATTGGAGCATAAGATCGCCAATGCCGAAGTGATCGAAGTAGCTAAGATTTCCGGGCCTTCCGTGAAGTTCGGGGCTACCGTGAAACTCGCCGATTGCGATACCGACGAAGAAATAACTTATCAGATTGTTGGTGAGTACGAAGCCGATATGAAGGCCCGCAGAATTTCCGTCACATCGCCGCTTGCCCGTGCCCTCATCGGCAAGAAACAAGGTGATGAAATCGAAGTGATTACCCCCGGCGGGGAAAAGATATATGAAGTGCTGAAGGTGGAATACAAGTAAAGTTCAATCGTACGCCACGATTGATAGAGAGCGAATGTTTCATCAGAAATGGCAATAGAAAAGGTGGGATTATGCACACTGTTGCCGCGTGTCTGATTGTCAAGAACGAAGCGCCCTATCTTCTTGAATGGGTGGCTTATCATCGCGTGATCGGCGTAGAGTTCTTCTACATTTATGATAACGAAAGCACGGATGGCACGGCTCAAATTCTTGCGTCATTGCAACGCGCGGGCATTATAGAAGTAATAAGCTGGCCGACGATTCCCGGCCACAGTCCGCAAGTGATGGCCTATAACGATGCATGCAAGCGATTTAATCAGGAAAGTGAATGGCTTGCTTTTATTGACGCGGATGAATTCATCCTGCCGCACGCGGATGGCGCGGTCAGGGATTTCCTGGCAAAATATCCTGAAGACGTGGGGGCCGTGGGCATTAACTGGAAGGTATTCGGCGCCTCCGGTCATATGACAAAAACACCGGGGCTGGTTATGGAGCGGTTTCTGCAATGCTCAGACGAAAAGCTTTCGGTTAATCGCTGCATTAAAACCATTGCGCGGCCCAAGAGCGTTAAGTGGTTTGAAGTGCATCATTGCCATCTATCCGAAGGCAAGCGGTATATTGATCCTTTGCAGAGGGAAGTGAAGAAAGCCATACATGCGTTTAGCTCGCATGAAACAATACAGATTAACCATTACTATACGAAATCCAAGGAGGAATGGGATCTGAAAAGAGTGCGCGGCAGAGCCACAAAGCAAGCGGATGACCCTGAAAAATATAGGAAGGATGTCGAATTCTATAATCATGATTTATCCGCTGACGTGGATACAAAGATCCTGCGTTATCTGGAACCCACGCGAGAGGAAATGCATAGAATAGAGAATCTGCCGGGATTCTCCGGCAGGCTGCGATTAAAGAAAAAGGGGGAAGTGACGGGGCATGTGGATCGTGCTGATTCGCAAGGCGTGTCCGGCTGGGCAAAATATCGCGAAGCCAATGATCCCGTGCCCTTGGAGTTGATGATAAATGGAAAGTCAGTGGCGCACACCATTGCCAGTCATTTTCGCCATGATTTAAAGGAGAAAGGCATGGGTGACGGCTTCAGCGGTTTCCGATTTCCCATTCACGCTTCCTACGGCCTCAAAGGAGGGGAATTTGTTGCTGTGCGGTGGTATCATGGCACTCATGCCGCTCTGCCCGGTTCTCCCAGGATTTTCAGCATGAAGAAAGCGGCTTGAATGGCGGAAGGTTAGCGGTTTATCATACCCAATTCTACTGCCTCCAGCCTTTTTATCTCATCCCGCAACGTTGCGGCTTCCTCGAATTCCAGGTTGGCGGCGGCTTCGAGCATTTGTTTCTTAAGCGCTGCGATATAGGACTCGCGCTCTTTCTCCGACATTGGCAGCAGCTTCTCGACTTCGGGCGCGGTCGGTTTCTCGGTCTGTAGGGTTTCGCTGATTGCTTTGCGGATGCTCTCCGGCGTGATGCCGTGTTTTGTGTTATATTCTTCCTGAATTTTCCGGCGGCGGCGCGTTTCCTCC
>CAZXYG010000041.1:11216-12760 GCA_964644885.1 uncultured Rickettsiales bacterium | reverse complement strand
TTTTTAATGGCGGCGGTTTCGATGTCGGCGTAGAGAATGGCTTTGCCGCTGATGTGCCGCGCTGCGCGGCCGATCGTTTGTATCAGAGATGTTTCCGAACGCAGGAAGCCGGTTTTATCGGCGTCCAAAATCAACACTAGCGAGCATTCTGGGATGTCCAGCCCCTCGCGCAGCAGATTGATGCCCACCAATACATCCACCGCTCCCTTGCGCAGGTCGCGGATGATTTCCACGCGCTCCAGCGTTTCCACGTCGGAATGAAGATACGTGACTTTCAGCCCCGCTTCCTGGAGATATTCGGTAAGATTTTCGGCCATTTTCTTGGTAAGGGTGGTGACGAGCGCTCGCTCGCCGCGCCGGGCGCGTTCCCGGCATTCGGCGATCAGATCGTCGACCTGACCTTCGACGGGGCGGATGTCCACCACAGGCCGGTGGGCCGGATAACCTGCCGCGCGTAGCTTCCGCCCGCCCGCTCCAGTTCCCACTTGCCCGGCGTGGCGGAGACATAAACGGTTTGCGGGCGCATCGTATCCCATTCCTCGAATTTGAGCGGGCGGTTATCGAGCGCCGAGGGCAGGCGGAAGCCGTATTCCACCAGCACGGTTTTGCGCGCGCGATCGCCGTTATACATGCCGCCTGCCTGCGGCACGGTGACATGGCTTTCATCGACGAACAGCAGCGCGTCCTTGGGCAGATATTCGAACAGGGTAGGGGGCGGCTCGCCCGCTTTCCGCCCGGAGAGATAGCGCGAGTAATTCTCGATGCCCTTGCACGTGCCGGTTTCCACGATCATTTCCAGGTCGAACTGCGTGCGTTGGCCTAGGCGCTGCGCTTCCAGCAGTTTTCCCTGCGATTCAAGCCATTTCAGCCGGTCCTTGAGTTCGTCCTTTATCAGCCCGACGGCCTGCCGCATGGTCGGGCGCGGCGTGACGTAATGGCTGTTGGCGAAAACGGTGACGCTTTCCGGCGCATCGAGTTTTTCGCCGGTAAGGGTATCGAATTCATGGATGGATTCCAGCTCGTCTCCGAAAAAGGAAAGCCGCCAGGCGCGATCCTCGTAATGCGAGGGGAAAATATCGAGCGTATCGCCGCGCATGCGGAAACAGCCGCGCGGGAAGGCGATATCGTTGCGCGCATAATGCAGTTCCACCAATTGCCGGGCCAGCTCCGGAACGGCGATTTTCATGCCCGCCTTGAGCGGGACGGTCATCTGGAGATAAAGCTCCGGCGCGCCGAGGCCGTAGATGCACGAAACCGAGGCCACCACGATCACGTCGCGGCGCTCGAGCAGCGCGCGCGTGGCCGAATGGCGCATGCGGTCGATCTGCTCGTTGATGGCGGAATCCTTCTCAATATAGGTGTCGGTGCGCGGGATGTAGGCTTCGGGCTGGTAATAATCGTAGTAGGAAACGAAATACTCCACCGCGTTATGCGGGAAGAACGCCTTCATCTCGGAATAAAGCTGCGCCGCGAGGGTTTTGTTGTGCGCCATGATGAGCGCTGGGCGCTGCGTTTCGGCGATGGCATGCGCCATGGTGAAGGTC
>CAZXYG010000041.1:7428-11206 GCA_964644885.1 uncultured Rickettsiales bacterium | reverse complement strand
TTGCACCTGCTGGATGATGTTGGCCATGGTGAAGGTCTTGCCGCTGCCGGTGACGCCGAGCAGCACCTGGTCGCGCTTGTCTTGCGTGATGCCCTGCGTCAGCGCTTCGATCGCCTGCGGCTGATCCCCCGCCGGCTTGAACGCCGCTTCGAGCGCAAAGAGAGCGGCGGCGGGTTTATGGGAAACGAGGGGCATGGTTTTTCTGAGAAACGGATATTACCGCTTAGGCTTCCGGCCGCTTATTATATACATAAGCTGGCGGAATTTTGGCGGATTTCCATAGGTTATTGAAGTAACTACGGAAACTTTCAGCAATAGTTGCATTTTCGATTACAAGAATACGCTGAACTGGCTCGTATATATTGATAGTAAATTTGTTAGCATAGATACACATAGGAATTTTACTGAATTGTTCATTGTTCACCCAACGGTATTCCGAGGATGAATCAAGAAATGCTGTATCGCCGTGAAGCGATAATTTTCGTCCCTTGATACCGTATTTTATAAATTTTTCTGCCATTACATCAAAACGTTCTTTTTCTACAGGGCCCTGTATAAATTTAGCTTCGTTTACACCTGTAATAAGGCGTTCGTCGCCTTTTTTAAGCGAATCCAGCATATCATTCCACAGCCTGTAAACACTATCCTTGCCCTCAAACATTTTTACTTGCAGGACGTTGCCCATAAGCCTCACGCCAATTCCCTCAAGAAATTCAACTCCTGCCTCCTCAAAGGCATGTTGAATGGCGTTGAGCGTATTAAGACGCGGCATCACTACCCGCCGCTCCAGGTTATTGATGGCGTTTTTTGAGATGTGGGTGTGTTTTGCCAGGTCATCCTGGTTCCAGTCCAGGAGGCCGCGTGCCGCTTTGATCTGTTCGATGGTAATCATTCAAATATAAGAAAAATTTTAACCAAAATAGACTAAAATCCCACAACCTTTTTTAAATAATACAGCAAGTTAAGAAGAAAATAAACAGAAAATATGTTTTTTACACATTTTTCTGTGTATTTTACGGTTTATGACCACCCTATTTTTTGTTACTTTACATCCATAGCCCGATGGTGGGCGCACAGAGGAGAAAAACAAAATGTGGGTGGAAAATATGGAAAACAAGAGTAATAATAACGCGGTGAATATCCTGTTCCGGGTCAAAGAGGAGATGGAGCAGGTGCATAACGTGGCCGACGCGGAGCGAATCCTGATCGACGGCCTGAGAAAATACGTGGAGGCGACGAAGATGGAGCGTAAATTACAGCATCTCAGAATGCGCGTCCGCAACAGCCGCGAGCGCATGGAGCAGCTGCGACGCCGACTCAGTCAGACGCAGGTGGCATAGTACAAGCTTGTGTTACTTACCTCTTACTTCATATACAATGGTTTGTTCTTGCGTTGTATCAAGGTGTGCCATTGTATATTGAGCCGCATGCTTGGCAGCGGTTTTGAAGTCAGGAGTATGTTCAGGGGATAATAAAATTTGTAGTTCTGAACGAATGGTTAAAAAGCCTCCATTCCTATTTATTGTGTCTTGTACAACTTCAACATAGTGGGCAAGCAGCCCTTCGTCGGCTAAGGAATGAAGATTTCTTTTTACTATGAATTCCAATAATCGTTTGTTTTCCTTAAACGACGGTATATTTTCCAGAGGGCTGTGACGAAAAATATCTTTCATATGTTGCCATAGCGTACCCGACATTGATTGAAAATGAAGTTGTGATGGTACGGGGATAGTAATCAGATCTACTTGTGGCTGTAGGGAAAAACAGGATTTTGTGACATATTCTGTGCAATTGTATATATCGGGATAGCCAAACTGCCTTCCTATGGTAATGATATCCGAGTTTTGCGTTTCATGAATCAGTAATGCGAGACCGTTCATATCCAATGCTTTTGTAATGTTCTCAACAAAGGCATGAATATTACTTTCACCTTTCGCGCTATACAGCAAATGTGATCCTATTATTATTTTGATTGCACGTGGCGGACTCGTGAATGTTTTAAGAAAATCTTTCTGAAAAACGTTAGCGGATACAATCTCCATATCAGAAACTCTTACATCCGTAGAAAGGCTACGGCGCACTGCTTCGATATACGTAGTGTCAAGATCGACACCAAAGTAATTTATGACAAAGCTCAATGGTAACGGGAAATCCGATGTAAGAGAGATTTTGTCAGCGAAATCTTCTTCCGTAGGTAAGGTGTTCTGTATAAAGTTTATTATGATATCGCCTTCACCACATCCAAGATCAAGGACTGTTAATGCTTTATTTACCTGGCCATCCTTTCTGCCTAAAAGAGTTTCTTTACCTAATGCATTAAGAAAATTATGAAAGACATTGGCTAGAATTTTTTTCTGCTTTGTATGACGTAAGAATGACCCAAAGGCCTCTTGATAATTAAAAGTATGGCTGTCCAACTTCTGGTTTCCTCTGTTCTAATCAGACGTTATTTTAATTCAAAACTACAGAAAATGGCTAATTCTTTGCTAAGATTCCTGATTTTTTCGGAAATCATGCAGGTAACATCCAAACCCATCTCTCCGCCAGGTGGGAATTTTCCCTGCCGTACAGAGAGTTGTAGCGGGGAAGCGTAATTTTCTGCAACCAGCGTTTTCAGGAATTTTTGGTGCTTCCACGGCAATAATTCCTCCGGCGCGTAGATATACACCGGTTTTCCCGTGAAGCATGCCTCGGAGCACATGGAGATGGAGTCTCCGGTGACGATGATGGCGTCCGCCAAGCCCAGGAAGGCGGCGTAGGGGTTGGATTTCGTGGTAGAGAAAGTTTCCCTCACCCCAACCCTCTCCCTCCGGGAGAGGGAACTGAGGCATGCTCCCTCTCCCTCCAGGAGAGGGGTAGGATGAAGGTCTGCATCATGAAAATACATCGGTGATTCAATAGCTTGTCTCAAAGCCACGGTGGTTTCTGGCCGGGTGCGGCGGCTGGTGGTGACCAGCAAAGCCCCACCCGCCTCTTGCGCCATGCGCGAGGCCATGCGGCCCAGTTCCCGCGCATGGGCCTCGGTGAACGTCCCCTTTTTCGTATCCCCGCCCGCCAGCAGCGCTATCCGGGGCTTGGGCAGGTGGCTCACCGCGCTTTCCCATATGCGGGCTTCCCGTTCCAGCAATTCCCGCGTCAGGCGATGCGGCGCGCCCAGCGTTACCATGATATTCCCGCCGGGCGCGATGCCGTCATGCTCCGGCACGGCGATCAAATCGAAATCCGCCGTGGGGAATCCCGGCCACATCAGCTGCGCGATTCTGCATTTTCCGCCGGATTGCCGCTTGATGTACCGCGCTGCCGGCGCCACCTTGCGCCCCGCGCCGATCACCAGATCGGGCCACGGCGGCGCGAGCGTTTTCCGGCTCTCGTTGCTTATGCCCAGCAGCGATGCGCCTTTCACGATATTGGGCAGTTTCGCCGCCGCCGTATAGGAAAGGTTCTTGATTTCGAAAGGCCCGCCCAATTTTTCCGCCACGCCTAAAGCCTGGTTGGCATGGCCCGGCGTGCCGTCGAGGAGCACCCAGATACGCTGTTCATGGCTCTCAGCTTGCGGTTCGTGAGTCATGATCGTAGAATAGCAAGTTACGGGTCACGAGTCACGATTTGTAATTTCCGGTTCCTGTGGTATGACTGATCTCTGCAAATCAAGGAGGTGTTATGAAAGCCGTTCAAGCTCTTACGCTCTGCGCGTTGATTCTATTTCCGACCGCGGCTCATGCGGCGGAAAAAGCCGTTAAGCCTGAAAAATATGTAATCGACACGAGCCACACCAATA
>CAZXYG010000041.1:4301-7418 GCA_964644885.1 uncultured Rickettsiales bacterium | reverse complement strand
CACCAATATCCTGTGGTTCGCCAGCCATTTCGGTTTTGCGGATTCCGAGGGCCAGTTCACGGATTTCGACGGCTCTATCGTGCTGGATGAAGCCAAGCCGGAGAACAGCGCGGTGGCGATCACCATCAAAACCGCCAGTATTCTCACCGGCCTGCCGAAATTCGACGAGCATCTTAAGGGCAAGGATTTCTTCGACGTTGAGAAATTTCCCGAGGCGAGATTCGTGAGTTCCAAGGTAGAGCGCACGGGAGAAAATACGGCGAAGGTGCATGGCGATTTCACGCTGCTCGGCAAAACCAAGCCTGTGGTGCTGGATGTGACCATGAATAAAATCGGCAAGAATCCCTATACCCAAAAGCAGACTGCCGGTTTTACGGCGAAGACCGTACTGAAACGCTCGGAGTTCGGCATGATTTACGGGCTGCCGGGTGTCGCGGATGAAGTCAAAATCCATATCGAGGCCGAAGCTAACGTGGCCGACGTGCCTATCCTCGACAAAAAGAGATAAGGCAGGGGACTCTTTCGTGGGTCTCAGAAATACTGCCACGCACTATGGCTCCGTCGCCAAAGGTTTGCACTGGCTGGTGGCGCTGCTGATTATCGGTCTGCTGACGGTTGGTTTGGTCATGACGGGCATGGCGCTTGGACCGGATAAGCTGACGCTCTATGGATGGCACAAATCGTTCGGCATCACGGTGCTTGCGCTGGTAATCGTGCGGCTGGCATGGCGGCTGGCGAATCCTGTGCCTGCATTGCCCGATCACATGGCGCGGATCGAGAAACTCGCCGCGCATGGCACGCATTATGTCCTCTATGCCATGCTATTCTTTATGCCGCTAACCGGATGGATGATGTCATCGGCGGCGGGATTCCCGGTTTCGGTATTCGGCCTATTCCAGATGCCGGACGTTATCGGCGCAAATAAAGAAACGCGGGAAGTGCTGAGCACGTTGCACGAAATCGGCGCGTGGACTCTGATTGCATTAATCGCCATGCATGCGTTGGCGGCACTGTTTCATCATTTTCACCATAAGGACGATGTGCTTAAGCGTATGTTGCCCTGCCTTTGCTGTTGTGTGGCGCTGTTTGTATCTTATGCCGCCGCCGCGAGGGAAATAACGACATTCACGGCAATACCCGAGAAAAGCGCTATAAAATTCATAGCTACGGTCAACAAAAGCCCTTCCGAAGGTGCGTTTAAGAGTTTTACGATAAACGCTCTTCGTTTTGATCCCGCGCATCTTGATGCCAGCTTTGTGAAGGTGACGGTGGATATGTTAAGCGTCAGCTCAGCGTATGAAGAGATTGCGACAAATCTGAAGACATCCGATTGGTTCGGCGCTGCATTATTTCCGCAAGCTGTTCTAGAGACCACCGCCTTCCGCCATCTGGGCGGCAAACGTTACGAAGCTGATGCAAAACTCACTATCCGCGCCCATACGGAACCGGTCACGCTGACGTTTACGCTGGATCGTTACGAGGCCAAGAGCGCTGTAGTAAACGGCTCGGCGGTGATCTTGCGTAAGCCGTTTGGGGTAGGGCAGGGCGAGTGGCAGGAAACCGGCACCGTCGCCGACGCAGTAACCATTATGTTCCACGTGGAAGCGGCGGCCAAAGAATAGAGATCTGCATAGATCTGCGTTCGCGCGCTGAAAGCACATGGAGACTGCCGCAAATAGTGTAATATGCGTCATGATGCCTATTTTTTCT
Organism: uncultured Rickettsiales bacterium; assembly: GCA_964644885.1. Classification (GTDB taxonomy): domain Bacteria; phylum Pseudomonadota; class Alphaproteobacteria; order Rickettsiales; family JACKKO01; genus CAZXYG01. The sequence goes on along the minus strand of CAZXYG010000041.1, from coordinate 5,708 downwards.
CCTGGCATTGCATGTTGTAATCGTTGTTGTATGATGCGCGGCGTTAATCGGAAAGGGTAGCGGCGATGTGCGGCATTATCGGCATTATCGGTAAGGGCGAGGTGGCGGGAAAGCTGATAAAGGGGCTTAAGCTGCTCGAATACCGTGGCTATGATTCTGCCGGGATCGCGGTGGTGAACAGCCATGGCGTTCAGCGCGTTCGCGCCGAGGGAAAAATCAGCAGGCTTGAAGAAGCGCTGAAAGCGAATCCGGTAGCGGGTTATACCGGCATCGGCCATACGCGCTGGGCAACGCACGGGGCGCCTACATTGGCCAATGCGCATCCGCATGCCACGAAAGCGGTTGCGGTGGTGCATAACGGCATCATTGAAAACTTCGCTGAACTGCGTGAGGAGCTGGAAAAAGAAGGCGTTACATTCGAGACGGAGACCGACACGGAGGTTGTGCCTAAGCTCATCACTCGCTATATCGGCGAGGGGCTGAGTAAAGAAAAGGCCGTTGAAAAAACAGTTTCCAGGCTTGAGGGCGCATTTGCGCTCGGCATTATTTTTGCCGAAGATCCCGACACCATGATGGCCGCGCGGCGCGGCTCGCCTTTGGCTATCGGCTACGGCAAGGGCGAGATGTATCTCGGCTCTGATGCGTTGGCGTTGGCACCACTTACCTCCTCCATTTCCTATCTGGAGGATGGCGATGTTGCCGTGCTGACGCGCGAAAACGTCACAATTCACGATGACAAGGGCAAAAAAGTCATCCGTGAGGTGGTGAAGGTTACCTCGACCGATACGGAGGTTGCCAAGGGGCATTATCGTCATTACATGCTAAAAGAGATTTACGAGCAGCCGAGTGTTATCGGCATCACGCTCAAGCGGTTTTACCACCCGGTCACGGGTGACATAGACCTCCCCAAGCTGCCGTTCGCGTTGGAGGATATCACGCGCGTCAGCATTATTGCCTGCGGCACCTCGTTCTATGCCGGGATGGTGGCGAAATATTGGATTGAGCAGATCGCCCGCGTGCCGGTAGATATCGACATTGCCTCCGAATTCCGCTACCGCAACCCGATTCTGACAAAAAACACGCTCGGAGTGTTCATATCGCAATCCGGGGAAACTGCTGATACGCTGGCCGCGCTGCGCCACGTCAAGGGGCAGGGTTTCAGCACTCTCACGGTGGTGAACGTACAATCGAGCAGCATGGCGCGCGAGGCGGATAGCGTATTGCTTACCTATGCCGGGCCGGAAATCGGCGTTGCTTCCACCAAGGCCTTTACGACGCAGCTTACTACGCTTGCCTGCTTCACGCTTGCGCTTGCGCGGGCAAAAGGCAGCATCACGCGCACGCAGGAAAAGACGCTTTCACACTCGTTGGCGGAAGTTTCTTCCCGTGCGCTAGAGGTGCTAAACC
>CAZXYG010000041.1:0-4291 GCA_964644885.1 uncultured Rickettsiales bacterium | reverse complement strand
GCCATCCGTGCTCTGGCGCAGGAAGTGGCGGTGGCCCGCGATGTGATCTATATTGGCCGCGGCCTTTCCTACCCCATCGCGCAGGAAGGTGCGCTGAAGCTTAAAGAGATTTCCTATATCCATGCCGAGGCTATGGCTGCCGGCGAGCTAAAACACGGCCCCATTGCGCTGGTGGATGAAAACGTACCGATCGTGGCTATCGCGCCCTCGGACGAACTCTTCGATAAAACAGCCGGTAATATTCAGGAAGTGGCGGCCCGTGGCGGAAAAGTCATCATGCTAGGGAGTAAAAAAGGTATTGCCAAGATGAAGAGTTTGCTGCATGCCGCGATTGAACTGCCCGAAGCCTCACCTTTCGCCTCCCCCATTCTCTATGCGATTCCGGTGCAACTATTAGCCTATCATGTCGCCGTGGCCAAAGGCACCGACGTTGACCAACCCCGAAACCTCGCTAAGTCTGTTACGGTGGAGTAGAATAAGACCTTTTTTCCGGCGCTGCGCCTATCCCTTCATTCTTACCGCTATGTCGTACGCACGGTTGCGCGGGCATCCTAAAGTTTGAACCGTGATGGCGACCGCTTCCTTCAGGCGGTGTTTTTTAAGCAGGGAATGCAGCGTTTGTTCGATCGCGGCGTCCGTGATTTTTTCTATTTGCGGCGGCGCGACCAGCACAACGCACTCTCCTTTCAATGCAGCGGCGGATTCTCCAAGTTTTAGCCGCTGCACTTCCTCGTACCGTTTTGTTAATTCTCGCGCGAGTACGCATATCCGGGGGCCGAATATTGCGAACATATCGTCCAATGCGGCTGCTATCCGAGAGGCGCGCTCGTAAAAAACCAATGTCGCGGCAATGGTTTTTACTTCCTCAAGCATGTGTCGCCGCGCATGTTGTTTTGCAGGCAAAAATCCCAGGAACAGAAAGCGGTCGGTTGGCAGACCGGAAATGGAAAGAGCGGCGATTGCCGCGCATGGCCCCGGTATTGCCATGATAGGGATGCCCTGCGCGCGCGCTGCGTTCACAAGCCTGTAGCCGGGATCGGAGATGAGCGGCGTTCCGGCGTCCGAAACAAGCGCCACGGATTTTCCTGCCCCCAGTTCGCGTAATACGCGGGGACGCATGGCATTCCCGGTGTAGTCGCTATAAACATGCATGGCATTCGCGATGCCGTAATGCCGCAATAATTTTCCCGTAACCCGGGTATCCTCGCAAAGGATCATATCCGCGGATTTCAAGACCTCTAGCGCGCGTAGGGTAATATCGTTAAGATTGCCGATCGGCGTGGCGACCACATAAAGCCCTGGCGCCGGTTTACTTGTGGCTGCGACTCCGCTAGAATTCAACGCCATGAAATGCTCCATGTTCCGATTTATCCTGCCGGCCTTGCTGGTTTTTGCCATGCTTACGGCGAGCTGTGCGCAAACACCCATGCCGCTTGATACCGAGGGGCAGTCTAGTAGCGCCATCGGGCCGCCGCTACAAAATACTTTTCTTGAGCATTACTCGATTGATAAAAGCCTGGAAGGAATCAGAGCGTACTTCGGAAAACCGGAACAGGAACAGCAGCAGGCGCCTGCGCCCTTAATCGGAAAACGCCATGCCAGGGTAGCGTTATTGCTGCCGCTTTCAGGCCCTTCCTCTGCGATTGGAAAAAGCCTCCAACAGGCTGCGGAACTCGCCCTTTTTCAAACCGGCACGGAGAACATCACGCTCATTCCCTTGGATACGAAGGATACGCCCGAAGATGCTATTCAGGCGGCCAATACGGCGATTGCGGAGCATGCCGACATTATTGTCGGGCCGCTTTTCAGCCAAACTACGGAGGCAGTTCTTCCGATTGTCAAGGAACGTTCAATAAGCATGCTCTCCTTTTCCAACAGCGCGTCCTTGCTTGGGAAAGGCGTGTTTCTTCTTGGGTTTAGCCCGCAACAGCAAATCCACCGGGTAGTGGAATATGCTTATAAGCAGGGTTTTCGCTCCTTTTCGGCGCTCGCGCCGGATGACGCTTATGGGCGCACCGCAGTGGATGAAATGGCGACGGTCATAGGGGCTAAAGGCCTGCCGGTGCGGGATGCTCAGTTTTACCGTGCCGCGGATGAAAATTTATCGGAGAGCATCCGTGGGATAATTGAGCTGTCACACAGAAAGGAAGGCGGCGCGAAAGTTGAATCGTTGTTAATACCGGAAGGCGGGCAAACGCTCGCTGCTATTGCCAAGCGGTTGACATATAAAGGCAATGACAGCGGCAACCTTCAGCTTATCGGCAGCGGCCAGTGGGACGATCAGGATATAATAGGTAATCCTGGTCTTGTCGGAGGCTGGTTTGCGACCTCCGACCCTATGCCGCGCAAACGGTTTGAGGATAGCTACCGGCAAATATATGGCCAAGCGCCGCACCGGCTGGCCAGCCTCGCTTATGACGCTATTGCGCTTTGCGCCGTGCTGGCCAAAGAGGAGGAGCCGGATTTCAGCCCGGCCGCCATTAAAAATTCACGCGGTTTCACCGGCGTCAACGGCGCCTTCCGTTTCTATCGCTCGGAGCTGGCCGAGCGCTTGCTCGCCGTGGTGGAAGTGGGCGGGGATGGCTTCCGCGTCATCAGCCCTGCGCCTTCAAGCTTCTCGCTTTTCTAAGAAGCTCTAATAAATAACATTAGTAATGCACATCAGAGCGTTAACGAAGATATCGCATTTTCGATTGACATATGTGTTCTTTATGTTACAGTGCCTGCGCAAGAAAGATTAAATTTTACTTAAATTAAGAGCGTATTTTTTTCTGCCGTTAACAAAATCATTAAACCTTCACCTCATCAGGAGAACCTGTCATGGCCATTATTTATGGAACGAATCTGAACGACACGCTCAGCGGCACGAATCTTGATGACATCATCTACGGACTTGACGGCGATGATGTGATTGCCGGGGGCGATGGCCGGGACACTGTTTATGGTGGAAAAGGCAACGACGTCATCCATGGCGAAAAGGGCGTGGACGTTCTTTATGGAAATGCCGGGGATGACCTGATGTTCGGCGATGAAGGCAGCGACCTTCTTGATGGCGGCGCGGGCAACGATTGCCTGGTCGCGGGCGACGGCAATGACGTTCTCTATGGTGGCGCGGGCGATGATGTTATGCAGGCTAGCGCGGGCGATGATAGCCTTTATGGCGGTGATGGCAACGATGTGGTGCATGCAGGTTCAAGCCAGGGCTCCGGGAAAATGTTTCTCTCCGGCGATGACGGCGACGATGTCGTTTTTGCCAACGCGCTCAACGGGCGCTTCACGATTACCGGTGATGCTGGTAATGATTTTATTAACACCGGCCTTACTTCCTCAAAAGCGTTTTTTGAGGTATTCGGCGGCGACGGCATCGACCAGATCGTCAGCACGGGCGGGCAGAATTATATCTCCGGCGGTGATGGTGAAGACATATTGTCATTATCGTTCGGTAACGGTGAGCTGCACGGTAATGCGGGTTTTGACCACTTGGTGGTAGGCCCCTACAGCAGTGCGACTTTGTACGGCGAAGATGGAAACGACACGCTGGAAGGCAATGCTCAGAAAAGCTTTCTGGTCATGTATGGCGGAACGGGTGACGATAAATTGACCGGCTACGGTAACAGCCCCGGCAATCACCAGTCTTATTTCGGCGAAGCGGGCAACGACACCATCGTCTCGGAGGGCGGCCGCAACGACGTTCTTTCCGGCGGCGCAGGAAACGATTACCTGTTCGGCGGCGATTTCCACGATACCATTACGGGCGGTGGCGGCGCGGATACGTTCGCTTTCGGGACTCGCGCGGCCTTCGGCACCGTCAGCTACGCGGATATTGTCACCGACTTTAAGGATGGCGTCGATATAATCCAGTTCGACGGGCTGAATCTGAGCTTCGACGATCTGCAAATCCACCAGGGCCAGAACGGTGCCGTGATTCAGTATGCGGACGATGTACAGGTGATGAATTCCATTACCCTCGCGGGCATTGGCGTCAATCAGATCACCGAGACAGATTTCCTCTTCAGCTAAGACAACATAACACGCTTTAAACAACAAACTAAAGGAAGACTACCATGGCCATTATTTACGGAACGAATCTGAACGACACGCTCAACGGCACTAGCCTTGACGACATCATCTACGGACTGGATGGTGATGATGAGATTTATGGCGACAAAGGACATGACTTTATATTTGGCGGTGCGGGTAACGATAATCTGAACGGCGGCTTTGGTAATGATACGTTAGATGTTTAGTCCCACTTTGTGATGGGCAGGGTTGGTTTTAAAACGTTCCGGTT
>CAZXYG010000040.1:15304-18009 GCA_964644885.1 uncultured Rickettsiales bacterium | reverse complement strand
GCTTTTTCCGCCGCGACATCGGCTGGCGAGCGCTTCATACAGTCAAGAAGGCCTGCTGATGTCTAAGCGTTTTTTCATTATCGGCATTGCCGTTGCCGTTGGGCTTATCCTGCTCAATATGCTGGTAAACCCCGCCGGGCGCAATGCCGCCACGGAAAAACAATCCTCTAGTGGCGCTGCCGCCATCGGCGGGCCTTTCACGCTGGTCGATCAAAACGGCGAAACCGTAACCGACCTCTCTTTTCGAGGAAAATTGATGCTTGTGTATTTCGGCTACAGCTATTGCCCCGATGTGTGCCCCGTCGACTTACTGATCATGAGCAATGCGTTGACTCAGTTGGGAGAAGCGGCGGAAGGCGTCGCCGCCCTCTTCATTACCGTGGATCCGGAGCGCGACACGGTAAGCCAGATGAAGAGTTATCTATCCGGCTTTCACCCGGCGATCGCAGGCCTGACCGGCGATCGCGAGCAAGTGAGCCAGGCTATAGCCGCATATAGAGTCTACGCGAAAAAAGTCGAAAGCGACTCGCTGGCGGGGTATCTCATGGATCACTCGGCGTTCATCTATGTGATGGATCGAGAGGGAAAATACCTTGCGCATTTCGCCCACAATACTCCGGCGGAAGAGATCGCTAAAAAGCTTCGGTATTATTTATGAGGAGAAAATCATGAAGAGAGTGTTTTGCCTTCTTATGGCGCTGTCGTCCATGCCCGCGCTGGCTGAAAGTTATGATCTCGCGCCGCCAGTAAAGCCTACCGACAGAGAATTTCGGCAGAAAGTTGAAAGGCTGTTCACCGAGGCCGAGGATTCCATCAAGGCACAAGATGGTATTGAAATTACGAACGGATGGGCCTACGCCACGCGCGGCGAGCACCGCACCACTTCCGGCTATATCACGATCACGAACCATCAGCGGCAGGACGATGCGCTGATCAGCGCATCGTCCCCAATGGCGGAGGCCGTGGAGTTGCATACGCATATTCACGAGAACGATGTGATCGCCATGCGCAAAATGGAAAGATTCACCATACCGGCGGGCGGCATGATCATGCTGGAGCCAGGCGGAGGGCACCTCATGTTCATCAATGCGAAAGAACCGCTCGATCCCGACATGGTAGCGCCGGTGGAATTGGTTTTTGAGAAAGCAGGCAAGATTCCCGTTGATCTGACCGTGAAGGCGCTTGCGGTAACGACGCCATGACCGTCGCGTTCGTTTTTCCCGGCCAAGGCTCGCAGGCCGTAGGCATGGGGCGTGAAATACATGACGCTTTCCCGGAAGCCCGCGAGATATTCCAGGAAGTGGATGAGGTCTTAAAACAGAAGCTCTCGAAGCTGATTTTCGAGGGGCCGATGGAGGCGCTCACCCTTACCGAAAACGCCCAGCCCGCGTTGATGACGGTTTCACTCGCAACCCTGCGCATAGTGGAAAAACAAAGCGGAAAAACCCTTCAACAAATGACTGCCTATGTTGCGGGCCATTCGCTGGGAGAATACTCGGCGCTGTGCGCGGCAGGCAGTTTTGCCCTGGCCGATACCGTGCGGCTGCTGCGCATTCGCGGACAGGCAATGCAAGCGGCTGTTCCAGCTGGCATGGGCGGCATGGGCGCATTAATCGGCGTTGAACTCGCTGTGGCCGAAACTATCGCAAAAGAAGCAGGAGAAGGCGAAACGCTCCAGGTCGCTAACGATAATTGTCCCGGACAAGTGGTCTTAAGCGGCGCTAGCGGCGCCATTGAGCGCGCGGCGGGCGTGGCCGCCACCCACGGCGCCAAGCGTTTTCTGCCTCTGTCGGTAAGCGCGCCGTTTCATTGCACGCTGATGCAGCCCGCCGCGGAGCGCATGCGCGCGGCGCTGGCGGACGTATCCATCAATACCCCCGCCGTGCCTCTGGTCGCCAATATCACCGCCGAAGCCACCACTGATCCTGATGCCATACGCGATCTGTTGGTACGGCAGGTCACGGGCCGCGTGCGCTGGCGCGAGAGCGTGCTGTACTTGGCGGCACAAGGCGTCACAAGAACCGTCGAGATGGGCGCGGGCAAGGTACTCACCGGCCTCACCCGACGCATCTCGCCGGAAATGCAGGCCGTGGCGCTGAATACACCAGCGGATATAGAAGCCTACCTCACGTAAAAGGAGACACGAAATGTTTGAGCTAAAAGGAAAAACCGCGCTCATCACTGGCGCAAGCGGAGGAATCGGCGGGGGAATAGCCAGGGCGCTGCACGCGCAAGGCGCTACGGTTGCCCTTTCCGGCACCCGTGAAGAATCCCTGCACGCGCGGGCTGAAGAACTGCAAGATCGCACGCACGTCCTACCTTGCAATCTTTTCGATAAAGAAGCCGTCAAACAGCTTGCCGCGCGGGCTGAGGAAAAAATGGGCAAGGTGGATATCGCGGTCTGTAACGCCGGCATCGCCAAAGACGGGCTCTCCATGCGCATGAGCGATGAAGACTGGCTGAATGTGCTGAATGTCAATCTCACCTCCAGTTTTATTCTTATCCGCTCGCTGCTGCGCGGCATGATGAAGCGGCGTTATGGCCGCATCATCGGCATTACCTCCATCGTGGGCAGCATGGGAAATCCCGGTCAGGCTAATTACGCCGCCTCCAAGGCAGGCTTCACCGGCATGGTCAAATCCATCGCGGCTGAAGTAGCCTCGCGCGTGATCACCGCCAATTGCATAGCGCCCGGCTTTATTACC
>CAZXYG010000040.1:14935-15294 GCA_964644885.1 uncultured Rickettsiales bacterium | reverse complement strand
TGCGGAACATCCCGCAAGGCGCGTTCGGCGCTCCTGCTGACGTGGCCGCAGCGGCGGTTTTCCTCGCAAGTGAGGAATCCCGCTACGTCACCGGCCAGACTCTCCATGTGAACGGCGGAATGTTAATGGTGTAAGAAGTTGATTTTTTTATAAACTCTGGTTAGAGTGCCGGGGGTTTTTTAGTTATTAACCGAAAGAAGGACTATTCTATGAGCGATATTGAAGCACGCGTAAAGAAGATCGTGGCGGAGCATTTGGACGTTGAAGAAGGCAAAATCACTCCCAATGCAAGCTTTGCCGACGATCTGGGTGCTGACAGTCTCGATCAGGTTGAGCTGGTGATGGCGTTCGAGGAGGAA
>CAZXYG010000040.1:8999-14925 GCA_964644885.1 uncultured Rickettsiales bacterium | reverse complement strand
AAACCACTTGATAAATTCGCCATTCCTACAAAAGAAGCGGCGGAGAAAATCGCCACAGTGGAAGATGCCGTCAAATACATCTCGGAAAACGCCGGTTAGTTTTTTCCTTCCTTCGGTGCAAGGGTTCTGCGCCGTTTATAACATATATGAAACGTGTCGTCGTTACGGGTCTTGGTCTTGTTACTCCGCTTGGTTGCGGAGTAAAGGTGACGTGGGATAACCTTATCGCTGGGAAATCGGGTATTCGCCGCATTGATCGTTTCGACCCTTCCGACCTCACCTGCCAGGTCGCAGGGCAGGTGCCGTTCGGAACAGGAGGAGGTCAATTCAACCCCGACGATTGGATTCCGCCCAAGGAACAAAAGAAAAGCGACTTATTCATCCATTTCGCCATCGCAGCGGCAACGCAAGCGGTGGAGGATTCGGGGTGGAAACCCGAAACGGAAGAAGCTCTCGACCGCACCGGCGTACTCGTTGGTTCCGGCATCGGCGGCTTGCAAATCATCGAAGAAACCGTGCTTCAGATGCGGGAAACAGGGCCACGCCGCATCAGTCCGTTTTTCATCCCGGCAGCGCTCATCAATCTTGCTTCCGGACATATCTCCATGAAATACGGCTTTCGCGGACCCAACCATTCGGTGGTCACGGCGTGCTCTACGGGCGCGCACGCCATCGGCGACGCCACGCGGCTTATCCAGCATGACGACGCCGATGTGATGGTCGCAGGCAGTAGCGAAGCGGCGATCTGCCGGATCGGCGTTGCGGGTTTTGCTGCCGCGAGGGCGCTCTGCACAAGCTTTAATGATGCGCCGGAAAAATCTTCGCGGCCTTGGGATAAGAGCCGCGCGGGCTTTGTAATGGGTGAGGGCGCGGGCGTAGTCGTGCTGGAAGAATACAACCATGCTAAAAAACGCGGCGCGCATATTTACGCCGAGATCGCAGGGTACGGCCTGTCAGGCGACGCATACCATATTACTGCCCCGCACCCCGAAGGACGCGGCGGCAAAGCCGCTATGCGCGCCGCTCTAAAAGACGCGAAAATGACTCCCGGAGATATCGATTATATCAACGCTCACGGCACCTCCACGCCGGTGGGCGACATGATCGAACTGAACGGTGTGCGCAGTCTTTTCGGCTCAGCGGTTGAGAGGCTTTCCATGTCTTCCACCAAATCGGCGATCGCGCATCTTCTTGGGGGCGCGGGGAGCGTGGAAGCTATCGTGTCGATTCTGGCCATCGTCCACGGGATTGTTCCACCCACGCTAAACCTGGACAATCCGGAGGAGAGCGCGGCAGGGATGGATTTAGTGCCCTATAAGGCGAAGGAACGGCAGGTGCAAGCCGCACTTTCCAATTCGTTTGGCTTCGGCGGCACCAACGCCACGCTGATTATGAAAAAAGCCGTCTGAGGTGGTTGGCGGCAGCCCTATTTCCTTACATCGCCTCATTGTATGCGCGCTCGCTTTTTTAACGCTGGCCGCTGCCGCATTTCTATTTTATCTCGACGTTTATACCCATACGCCCGACCCGCTGATAGAGGAAAAATCCGTTATCATTCCGCCGGGTGCCTCCGTTCGTAAAACAGCGCGTATTCTCGAAGCGGAACATATCATCCGCCATCCTATTCTATTTTCCCTGGCCTGGCGTATTTACGTCAGAAGCGCGCCGTTCAGAACCGGGGAATATTTATTCATTCCCGGCGATACGCCACGTCTCATTCTGGATAGGCTTACGCAAGGCAAAGTGTATTACCGCCATCTTACCATCCCGGAAGGCTATACGACCGCGCAAGCGCTTGCCGCTCTGCAATCCGCCGCGGGCCTTACAGGCTCCTCCCTGACGGAACCCATAGCGGAAGGCGCTTTTCTGCCAGACACCTATTTCTATACATGGGGTGAGACACGTACAGGCATGGCCAAGCGAATGATGCAGGCCAAGGAGGAAGCTCTGGATAGGTTATGGCGGCTAAAAGCGCACACCGCCTTAGATAAACGTCAAGCCGTTATTCTTGCCTCGCTCGTGGAAAAAGAAACCGGCAAGAAGGAGGAGCGTAGCTTAATTGCCGCCGTATTTCTCAACCGGCTTAAAAAGGGCATGCCCCTGCAATCCGACCCTACGGTGATCTATGCCATAACAGGCGGGAAATTCTCTCTGGAGCGCCCGCTCACCCGCACGGATCTCCGCATACGCTCGCCGTATAACACCTATCTCCATCCAGGCCTTCCGCAGGGGCCTATCTGCAATCCGGGGCTGAAATCTCTGGAAGCCGTTTTACATCCTTCCGCCGCATATTATTTGTATTTCGTGGCCGACGGTTCAGGAGGCCACCGCTTCGCCCGCACCCTCAAGGAGCACAACCGCAACGTGGCGCGGTACAAAAAAAGAACGGGAGAACAGGGAAAATAAGCGCTGCTTTTTACCCTATACCGGCAACCGTTTGCTTCCCTTGCCCTCGGGGAACAATTTTTGTTCTTTGCGATACACGGCCCGCAACTTATCCTTATTGATGCCGATATGAGCGCGGAGATCGCCTAACCTCCAATCCATGTATTCTTCAAAGGGAAAATCGTAGATTTTCTCCACACGGCATTCCTTGCCGCGCTTCAAGCCCATTTCGTAGACATTAAGTTCCCGTTTAGTGAATCGGTAATGCTTGGGATAAAGATATTTCGTGATGAGCTTGAATACCGCCTCCTCCACCGTATTGATGCTCTTGGAAGTACCCATGGTGAAGCCGATCACGAACGCTTCATCCTGATTAAGCAACCCGCGTCCGAGCAAGATATGAATGCAATCGTGACGCTCCAACGTCACCGCTCCTTTGAACGCGAAGGGCGATTTCGGATTCTCGAAAATACGCACCAGCATACTGACTTCCTGAGGATTCACGCCCGGCAGCGTACCGTAAACCTCGCACAAGGTCTTGGCATCATTATCCAGGCCGGGATTCCAGTCTTGCCAGTTAGCGCTTGTTGACGCATTATTCATGCTGTTATTATAGCAGAATGCTTGCCATGACCCAAACTTCATAACCTATGATGCCCGCACGGAAAAAAACCTCAGCGCCGCTGGAAAAGGAACTCGCTTCTCACCGGAAAGCGATTGATACGCTCGATGACGAACTCATCGCGCTGCTTACGGAACGCAGCGCCATCGTTGAAAAAGTAGGTCAATTGAAGCATAAGATGGCCTTGGGGGGCAGCTTTATACGCCCAGGACGCGAGGCGGAAATCGTGCGCCGCGTTATTCACAAGACCCATTCCCGCATATCCCGTCCCGCAATGGGGCTGATCTGGCGGCTGATTATCTCAAGCAGCATCGCCATTGAGGAGGAAGTGTCCATTGCTTCGCTCTCAAATCCTGGAAATGACGAATGCTATTGGGTCGCACGCGAACATTTCGGCGCTTTTACCTCCAATCGGCGTTTTCCCACCAAAGCCGATATTTTGCGCGAAGTATTATCGCGCCGAGCAACCGTTGGCGTTTTACCCTTGCTCGATCCCGATTCCCTCCAGCCGTGGTGGAGCCGCGTGACGGAGGAAAAAAAACCGCCGCATGTGTTTGCTAGACTGCCATTCGTGCGCCTTGCCCCCTCCGCCAAGCCCCCGATCGTGGCGATCGGCCATGTAAAGCCGGAGCCCACGCGCGACGATTGCTCGCTTTGGGTCATCAAGGCGGATGAAATGTTTCCTTTCAAATCCATCAGCGCGCATCTCCGCAAAGCGGAAATAGAGCATGAATCCCTCGAGCAATGCCGCGTCATTGCCAATCCCACTTTGCGGTACAACCTTCTCTCCGTGCCAGGTTTTGTTAATGGCCATAGCCCGCTTGTGCAAAAATTCCTGAAGAAAGTAAACCTGCACAATACGCTCCCCGTTCCGGTCGAAGCGTTTTTCCTGGGGGCCTATGCGAACCCCGTGACGGCAGGTTAACCTGTGGAAAACCCTCGCGTACGGCACCGGGAAATCCTGGAGATCGACACGTATGTCCCCGGCAAAGCCAAGCTTGCCGGAGGCAAGCCTGGCATCAAGCTTTCCTCCAACGAAAATCCGTTCGGCACCAGCGAAAACGTCGTAAATCGAATCAAATCCTTTGATTTTGGCTTACATCGCTATCCCGAAGGCAGCAGTCGAGAACTGCGCGAGGCGTTGGCAGGTGTTCATGAATTGAACGCCGATCAAATTGTTTGCGGCGCCGGCTCGGATGAAGTGATATTGTTGCTCGTACAGGCCTATGCCGGACCGGGCGATGAAGTGCTGTGCAGCGCGAATAGCTTCTTAATGTATCCCATCGCGGCACTGCGCGTTGGGGCAACAGTGGCGTACGCGCCGGAGAGGGATTTCGCGCCTTCCGCCGCCGCGCTGCTTGCCAAAGTCTCGGAACGGACAAAGATTGTCATCCTTGCTCATCCCAATAACCCCACCGGCACCTATCTTAGCCGCGGAGAACTTTTCCGGCTACGCGAAGAACTGCCTCCTCATATCCTGCTGGTGCTTGATAATGCGTATGAGGAATTCGCCACTGCAGCGGATTATGATAATGGCTTCTCGCTGGTGGCGCGCGGCAATACCGTGGTGACGCACACGTTTTCAAAGATTTATGGCATGGCAGCGCTCAGACTTGGCTGGTCTTATAGCTCGCCAGAAATCGCTGATGTTCTCCATCGCATCCGTGGACCGTTCAACGTCTCGACCCTGGCGCAGATGGCAGGGATTGCCGCTCTCGCAGATCAGGATTTCATCGCCCGTTCGCGCACGCATAATGCGCACTGGCGCGAACGCATGACAAACGAACTAAACAATATTCAATTAAAAGTAGTCCCCAGCCAGGCTAATTTCATTCTCGTCGCTTTTCCAAAGGGCGAAAAACAAGCAGATGCGGCAGATGCCTTCCTGCAGACGCACGGCATCATTGTGCGCGCCATGAAGGCGTACAACCTTCCCCACTGCCTGCGTATCAGCATCGGCCGAGAAGAGGATAATATCGCGTTGATTGAGGCGCTGAAAGCTTTTATCGCAGGCTAATGCCTGAGACTCTTTCAATATGCTGCCCCGCAATACTTCCCTCCCTGAGCAACTTGGGCATCTCCATGCTTAGGTCGAGCACCGTGGAAGCCACACCCAGGGCGCAGGCGCCGCCATCTAGAATCAGCGTCACCGCAATATCCACTTCCGCCGCCGTGCGCGGAGCTGCCTCGCCCGCGCGGTTGGCGCTCGAGGCCGCAAGCGGTGTGCTTATTTTTTTGAGCAACGCCTGCATCACTTCATGATCCGGTACGCGCAGGCCGATTGTCTTCCCGCCCGCCAACACTTCCTCCGCGATCGGAACTTCTTCGTGGCATGGCACTATGAGCGTCAACGAACCAGGCCAAAAACCTTGCGCCAACTTCTCCGCCCGCGCGTCAAAGCGCCCCAGCCGCTTTGCTGCTGAAAAATCCTGCACGAGCACCTGTAACGGCTGTATGCCTGAACGTTGTTTTATTCTATAGAGCTTCCGTATCGCTTCCGGGTTGGCGGCATCAGCCATGACGCCGTAAACCGTTTCGGTAGGCGCAACCACCGGCTCCCCGGCGCGAATTACCGCCGCTGCATGAGCGATTCCTTCCGCGTCCGCTTTTATGATGGGATATGGCATGCATTGTGCTATACACTACTCACCAGTCACCAGTCACTAGGCATGAACCATGGCGGATGATGCCCACGAGTCGGCGGAACGTACCGAAGAACCTACCCACCGACGTCTTGAAGAAGCCGTTAAACGGGGCAATGTCGTCACTTCGCGCGAGGTGACCAGCTTTCTGTTTCTCTTTTTCCTGCTGCTAGCGCTGACATGGCTGGCCCCGCCCTCCATGCGCGGCGCGCTTCGGCTGCTTGCTCCGTTTATCCAAGAACCGCACGCGCTGAATCTTGATCCCGGCGGATTGCAC
>CAZXYG010000040.1:8496-8989 GCA_964644885.1 uncultured Rickettsiales bacterium | reverse complement strand
GGATTGCACCATCTTGCGGCTGAAACGCTTTCCGGTGCGGCATTAGTCATGCTTGCCCCACTTCTTGGCGCCATTGTTATCGCCATTGTTTCTTCGCTCATTCAGCATGGTTTCATCATTTCGTCCGATCCTATTCTGCCCAAATTGGACCGGCTTTCTCCGTTAGCGGGGCTGAAGCGCTTGTTCTCGCTGCGCTCGCTGGCCGAATTCATCAAAGGGATCATCAAACTCCTGATGGTCGGAATCGCGGCTTGGATGGCCATCGCCCCGGCACTTGACCGGCTGGAAAACCTGCCCGGCCACGACGTCGCTTCCATTTTAACATTGCTGGCACTGCTCGCGTTCCGCATCTTGCTTGCCGCGAGCATCGTGATGGCCGTAGTGGCGCTGCTCGATTTCCTCTACCAACGCCACGAATATATCAAATCTCTGCGCATGACGCGGCGGGAATTGAAAGAGGTGCAATCGCGGCGCGTGCCTCGCCGCGAGCTGG
>CAZXYG010000040.1:3190-8486 GCA_964644885.1 uncultured Rickettsiales bacterium | reverse complement strand
GATCCCGTCATCAAGGAACGCCTGCGCCGCATCCGTATGGAACGCGCGCGCAAGCGCATGATGGCGGCCGTGCCTACCGCCGACGTGGTCATTACCAACCCGACGCACTTTGCCGTGGCATTGAAGTATGACGAGGCTGTGATGGCTGCGCCTACCGTGGTGGCTTTGGGACAGGATTTCCTGGCGCTTGCGATTCGTCGTGCTGCCGAGGAACATGACATTCCGGTGGTCGAGAACCCGCCGCTCGCGCGCGCTCTTTATGAAAGCGCCGAACTCGATCAGGAAATCCCCTTCGAACATTACAAGGCCGTGGCCGAAGTTATCGGCTACGTCTACCGCCTCAAGGGCAAGCTCCGAAAACGGGCATAACCGCTTAAAACTGACTCGGTTCAACATCGGTAACCTTAGGGGATGCCGTTTCTTCCCAGTGCATATGCAATGTCTGGTCACTGCCCTAAAAATGGGCTATCTTTAGATCGTGCCCGGTATGCTCGAAAAACGCCATCAGTATGGCGACCTTGCCGCGATAGCGCGTGAGGAGCGCAGTTTTGTCCTGCGCCGCCTACAGCCAGGCACATCCCGCATTATTCTGCTCGCCGTGCTCGCATTCTTGGCTCTTCTTGCCGCCGCATTTAATGCCGATTCTCTTTCGCCGCCGCTGCTTGTTACCTTGGTAAGCTGCGTGTTTCTAGTGCTGATCGCGGGCCTCTCGCTGTTCATGGACAAAATCTACCGCGCGGTGTTGGCGAACGAATTTCAGAACGCCTTGTTCGCCGGCGCCTTCAACGCCGAAGCCGAATTCAGCGTTCTTATGCGCGGCAATCACCGCATTGTCTATTTCAGCCCGCAGTTCTACCGTTATTTTCCTACGGACTCAGCGCAGCCCGTAACCAGCCTTGAAGAGTTGCTGGACCGCTCTTCCATAAGCAATGCGGGTCGTGAAAATCTTCTTTATGCGATCAAAACGGGTAAAAACGCGCGGGTGCTTTGCCAATTCCAGCACGAAGGGCTGCCTATTAGCCTATACCTTGCTCTTGAGCCTATTGCCCGCCCGCGCGGCTATTTTGTGCTCAAAGCCGTGCAGGAATCCTTTTTCAATGCTTCGCCGCGCAACAGCGATTTTCTTGGGGATATCGAGGAACTTCTACGCCATGTGCTTGATGAAGCGGGAAGCGCATCCTATATCGCTGACACGGCGGGCATTATTCGTTATGTCAATAACGCTTTCACCACATTGCTCGGCTACACGCCTGAAAATATTCGCGATCACGCGCTTCATCTCGACGCGCTGACAGCAGATACGAAACGCGGGCATCATCTTGCGGCACGTAATATTCACAGCACTCTAACCATGCGACACCGGGACGGCCATTCGGTCAGAACCGAGCTAAACCAGATTCTTATTCAGAATGGAACATCCGAAGAATATCTCTGCGTGGGCATGCTTTCTCCCTTGACCATCCGCACCCCTCCCCTTCCCGCCGGAGACAAGGATAAGGATATTTTACAAACGATATGGCGGCAGATGATGGAACAATCGCCGATTGGCATCGCCAGCCTCGACAAGGAAGGCCGGGTTGTTTATGGAAACCCTGCTTTTTTCGAGTTGGTGGAAAAGCGAGAAAGCGATACGGGCTGGCCCCTGGAAGATTTAGCCAGAATAGAAGACAGAACAAAAGTGCGGGCGCTGCTCGAGGAAAGCCGCATATCCGGTAGCGCGCATCCTATGGGCATAGGCCTTATGGGTAGCAACCCAATCAGCGTATTGCTCTTCGTCTGTATGCTGGAAAAGGCAGGCAGCGAAGAGCACTCCTATCTTGCCTATTTCTCCGATATCACCGAGCAGAAAAATCTGGAGATACGCTTCACGCAGGCACAAAAAATGCAGGCTGTCGGCCAACTGGCCGGCGGCGTGGCGCATGACTTTAACAACCTTCTCACCGCCATGCTCGGTTTCTGCGATTTGCTCCTGATGCGGCATCCGCCCGGCGATCAATCTTTCGGCGATATCATGCAGGTCAAGCAGAATGCAAACCGCGCCGCCAACCTCGTGCGCCAGCTCCTTGCCTTCTCGCGCAAGCAAACCCTGCAGCCGGAACTTATCGACATCACCGACGCTCTCGCCGACCTTTCTAACCTTATTCGGCGCTTGATCGGCGAGAATATCACTCTCAAAGTGCGCCACGGCAGCAATCTCGGACTTGTGAAAGTGGATCACAACCAGCTCGAGCAGGTTATCATCAATCTTGCGGTGAACGCACGCGACGCCATGTCGGAAGGCGGTACGCTCACCATCGCCACAGCCAATGTCTCAATCGACGAACGCCATCCGATTGACGCCGCTCTTATGCCGCCCTCGCCGGAGGAAATTATTACACCAGGCGAGTATGTGCGCATTGACGTTACCGATACCGGCCATGGCATTCCGAAGCATTTGACCCAACAGATATTCGAGCCTTTCTTCACCACCAAGGAAACCGGCGCGGGAACAGGACTTGGTCTTTCCACTGTGTACGGCATTATCAAACAGACCGGGGGCTATCTCTATGTGTTGAGCGAGGAAGGCGTCGGCACGACTTTCAGTATTTTCCTTACTCATCACAACGTTGAAGAAAAACGCGCCATATCCAGGGCGGCAACAGAGGACAAAACGCTCCCGATTCAAGATCTCACGGGCGCAGGCACCATCTTGCTGGTGGAAGATGAAGGCCCGGTGCGCGCTTTCAGCGCGCGCGCCCTAAGCAACAAAGGCTACAGGGTTCTTCAGGCCGATTCCGCAGAAACCGCGCTCGAACAAGTGGAAAGACACGGCCATGAAATTGATCTTATCGTTACCGACGTGGTCATGCCCGGCATGACCGGCCCGGCCATGGTCGAAAAAATCGCAAAGCAGTATCCGGACATCAGTGTGATTTTTATTTCCGGCTACGCCGAGGATGCGTTCCTCTCTACCTACGGCGACGACCGCCGCTTTAATTTTCTGCCTAAACCCTTTACCCTCAAGCAACTCGCCACACGGGTAAAGGAGGTGATGGAAAAGAGAAGGGAGAAACAAGCAGCGCCTGTACATTAGCTTTACTCCGCCATCTCCAGATGCTTCACGCCCGAGGTGAGGGTGGCAAGAAGGGAATAATGCCGGGGTAGAATCTTGTTCATGTAGAAGCGCGCGGTGGCGAGCTTGCGTTCGTAGAATTCCTTCTCGCCCCGGTCTTTTTTCTTGAGCGCGATCTGCGCGCTCCGCGCCCAGATATAGCCGACGGTCACGGTCGCGAACAAATTGAGGTAATCGACGCTTGCCCCCGCCGCCTCGTCCGGGTTGGCAAGGCTCTTTTGCGCCAGCCATAGCGTCCCCTGCTGCAGCGAACGGAACGCCTGGTAGAGCGGCTTGTTGAACTCGACCATCGCAGCGTCATCCTTGTTGCTTTCGATGAACTGCGCGACCGGGTGGAAGAACCGCCTGAGCAACCTGCCCGTATGCAGCGGCAGCTTGCGGCCCACCAGGTCGAGCGCCTGCACGCCGTTGGTGCCCTCGTAAATTTCGGTGATGCGGCAATCGCGCAGATATTGCTCCATGCCGTACTCGCGGATGAAGCCGTAGCCGCCGAGTATCTGCATGCCGATGCTCGCCGTTTCCGTGCCGCCGCCGGTGAGGTAGGATTTGACGATCGGCGTCATCAACTGCACGCATTCGTCGGCCTCCTTGCGGGTGTTTTCGTCCGGGTGGCGGTGGGCGAGATCGATGTGCAGCGCGACCCATAAGGCCAGGATGCGCCCACCCTCGGTGAAGGCGCGCTGGGTGAGCAGCATGCGCCGCACGTCCGGATGCACGGTGATGGGGTCGGCGGCCTTGTCCGGGAATTTTGCGCCTTTCAGCGCGCGGCCCTGCAACCGCTCTTTGGCGTAGGCCAGCGCGTTCTGATGCGCGACTGCGCCGATGCCTAGCCCCTGGATGCCGACCAGGATGCGCGCCTCGTTCATCATGGCGAACATGGCGCGTAATCCTTTATGCGGCGCGCCTACCAGCCAGGCTTTGGCGCCGTCGTAATTCATCACGCAGGTCGGCGAGGCGTGAATGCCCATCTTGTGCTCGATGGCGCTGCAGACGATGTTGTTGCGCGCGCCCGGCGAGCCGTCCGCGTTGACCAGAAACTTGGAGGCCACGAACAGGCTGATGCCCTTAACGCCCTTGGGCGCGTCGGGCAGGCGGGCTAGGATCAGATGGACGATGTTTTCCGAGGCGTCGTGCTCGCCGCAGGAGATAAAAATTTTCCCGCCGGTGATGGCATAGGAACCATCGCCGTTCGGCGTCGCCTTGGTGGTAATCAGGCCGAGATCGGTGCCGGCCTGCGGCTCGGTGAGGCACATCACGCCGGTCCATTCGCCGGTGGTGAGCTTGGGCAGGTAAGTCTTTTTCTGCTCCTCGGTGCCGAACAGATGCAGCGCGGTATAGGCGCCGTGGGTGAGGCCAGGTATCAACCCGAAGGAAAGATTGGAGGAACACACCATCTCGATCAGCGGCGTGTTGATGACGTTGGGCAGCCCTTGCCCGCCGTAAGCCTTATCGCAGGCGAACGAGGCCCAGCCGGACTCCACGTATTGCCGGTAAGCTTCCTTGAAGCCGTCCGGCAGGGTGACGTTGCCGTCTTTCAGTTTCAGGCCCTGCGCGTCGCCCTTCTGGTTGAGCGGGAACAGCACTTCCTGCGTGAAACGCGCGCCTTCCTCCAGGATTGGCTCAACGATGGAAAGGTCCTCGAATCCCGGCACGTCCTTATATTGTGCGAGTTCCAGAAACTCATGCAGGCCGAATAGAAAATCACGGGTAGGTGCGGTGTAGGTGGGCATGTTACGCTCCTGGAGTCACAGCGGAATGATTGCGGCCGGTGGCCAATGCTTGTAGCCTTGTCTCGTATTGTATTAGCAGAGTTCTTCTCATGTTGCCGCTCAGAGCAATTAGCTTGGGACTCATCTGCATCACCTCTTTAGCTATCTGCAAAAATTCCGCAGCGTGATCTCCAAAGATTTGCGGTGCATTAAGTCTTCCCAGAACGTCCTCTCGAGCGTTCCCCACCTCTTGATTAGATCTCATCCATGCGAAGATTTCGTATGCTTCTGAACCAAAAAATTCTCGGTGATGCGAGCCTGTCGAATTTCCAGTCGGCAATCTAAGTTCTTTCATATCCCGTTCAATACTGGCAGTATTCGGCGCGACACATATTTGAATAATATCTAGTTCGTTTTTATCTGATTTTACGAGGAAAGAAATTCCTTGAGCGGAAGAAGGGAATTCTTCATATCG
>CAZXYG010000040.1:297-3172 GCA_964644885.1 uncultured Rickettsiales bacterium | reverse complement strand
TGGTTCTGGCACCTTGAGTGCTACGGAGATTGTTCCATTTTTTCTATTTACGGTCACAACTTCGATATGTTGCGGCTGGCCATTCAGTTGGAGAAAAGCGTTCGTGACGCTACCCCCGAAGTTATAACGTTCTAACACCGCCTTCATTTCCGCCGCGTTTTTTTTTCCGGCGAGGCCACCCGTGACAAGCGCACCTTGGATAGCCAGAAGTTCGTCGAAAAATGCTTTCTGCACTGAACGGTTCGCGCCAAAGACGCTAAAATCGATTTTGGGTAATCTTTCAGGCAATTCGCTGATCGGTGGATGGCGCTTGCTCAGATTTCCAGTCAGCTCAAATGTAAGCCAGTCTTGAGTGTGCTGCTGCTTGAAGGGAAAATGCGATTGCAACAACCGAAGGTGTCTGTCTTCTTCCTCCGGAAACCCCGTGCTGGACCCCCCTTCTCCCGGCAACGAAGGGAAGAGTCCGATATCCAGGCGGGGATTAGGTGGGCTGGTGGTGATACACAGATGCAAAGCAGCTACCGCATTTTTATTACCGTTTTTTGCTGCGACCACCACCATCCGGTCGGGATTAAGAAGCGTGATCTCGATAATATCGTTGGGATACGCTCCCCCGGCAGAATTTCTAGCCGTTGCCAGCATGCATCGGTTCCTAAGAAGAATTGTGCTCGTCTCACCAAGATTCATCTCAATTCCTCAGCGGCTTTCCCGTATCCAGCATGTGCTCGATGCGGGCCAGGGTGGCGGGATGCCTGGCCAGGGCCACACATTGCTCCCGCTCCAGGTCGAGCAATTGCTGTTCCGTGATTTCTTTCGTGATGCCGGTCTTGCCGCCGCTCAAAACTTCTGCCAGCGCCAGGCTCACCACCACGTCGTGCGGCGTCGCCTTGCCGGATTTGGCAAAGCCGTCAACCGCCATTTTCAGCGCCGCGCGCGCGGTTTTTCCGGGCAGCGAGATCACCGCGGGCGCGGGCGGCTGATAATGCACCGCCAACTCCAGGCACAGCGCCCTGGCATCCGCCAGCACGCGCCGGCGGTTCATGGAGATGCGCGAGCGCTTGTTCAGGATGAGCATGCCGCGCGCTTCCTCGGCGGAGGCCGAAACCTTGGCCATGCCGATTTTCTCGAACGCCTTGCTGATGACCGGCATGGCGTTGAGCGTTTTGATGGGCGAAAGCACGCTGAACATCTTGCCCAGCCTGGCTACCGCCCGGTCATCCGCGAGCCGCGCCTGCATGCCGCGCAGCAGCATCTCCTTGCAGCCGCCCCAGCCGGGGATCACGCCGACGCCCACTTCCACGAGGCCGGTATAGAGTTCCACGTGCGCCTGCACCGCGTCGCAATGCAGCAG
This sequence comes from uncultured Rickettsiales bacterium, assembly GCA_964644885.1. GTDB lineage: Bacteria > Pseudomonadota > Alphaproteobacteria > Rickettsiales > JACKKO01 > CAZXYG01. The sequence continues at coordinate 1,821 of CAZXYG010000040.1, read as the reverse complement.
TATCTCGCAGCCGCCGCCGAGCGCCATGCCCGAGGGCGCGCCGACCACCGGGAACGGCGCGTATTTCAGACCCATATAGGCGTCCTGCCCCTGCTTGATGATGCCGTCGATTTCCTTCCATGCCGCGACATTGCCGGCGAACAGCAACACGCCGATATTGGCGCCGACGCAGAAATTATCCGAATCGTTGCCGATCACCAGCCCTTTGAAATTCTTTTTCACTTCCTCCGTGGCCTTGACCACCATTTCGAGCGACAGCGGATCGAGGGAATTCATCTTGCTGGTGAATTCGAGGCACGCTATGCCTTCGCCGATGTCCCACAGCGCGGCGGAAGGATTCTTCACCACCGGTTTCTTCCCGATTTTATAATCGGCCAGCGTAAAGGCCTGGGGGTCGAACGGCACCGGCGCATATTCGCCGCCGAGCGATAGGAACAGGCGCTTTGCTCCTTCGGTTTTGTAGAACGGGCGGTTGCCTGCCTGCTCAACGATGGCCGGAACGGGCTTGCCTTCCTTTTTCAGCGCGGCAGCGAACCAGGCGGGGCCGAAGATGTCCTCGCCGCCGAGGCGGTCGATCAGCTCGAACGGCCCGTATTTCCAGTTATAGCCGAGGCGCATGGCTTCGTCGACGCGGCGGATGTCGTCCGACATTTCCGGGATCAGGCTGGCCGCGTAATGCAGCGTATCGCGCAGCACCGCCCAGGCGTAGCGGCCGCCTTTATCCTCGTGCAGCACCAGCGCGCGCAAACCGCCCGTCGCAGCCTTGACGCTTTCGAGCTTCGCTTCGGCGGCGGGGGCGTAGTCGCCGGTTTTCAGATTGACCGCTTCTTTTACTTTTTTCCCGCTTTTGGTATTCAACCGGTAGAAGCCGCCCTTGCCCTTGCGGCCGGTATAGCCGTCGCCGATCATTTTGCGGATCAGCGCCGGTTCGCGGTAGAGCTTGATGAACGCATCGTCCCTGGAGAGGGTGGCGGCGAAGCTCTTGGCTATCAGCGGCAGCAGGTCGATGCCGATCAGGTCCATAAGGCCGAACACGCCGGTTTTGGGAATGCCCGCCGGTTTGCCCATCACCGCGTCGGCTTCCTCCACGCTGACACCTTGCTCCATGGCGGCGAACAGGCCGCGCGCCAACCAGAACACGCCGATGCGGTTGGCGATGAAGCCCGGCGTATCCTTGCAATCCACTACGCCCTTGCCGAGCGATACATCGCAAAAGCGGCGGATAGTTTCAACGGCGTCGGGCCGCGTATCCGAGCCTTTCACTAGCTCCAGCAGCCGCATGTAGCGCGGCGGATTAAAGAAATGCGTGACCAGAAAATCGCGCCGGAAGCTCTCCGGCATGCCCTCGACAAGATTCTTAAGCGGCAGGGTGGACGTATTCGACGACACGATGGAGCCAGGCTTCCGGTGCTGCTCCAGCGTCCGGTAGACCGCGTGCTTGACCTCGATTTTTTCCAGCACCACTTCGATGATCCAGTCGGCCTCCTTGAGCCTGCCGAGATCGTCCTCCAGGTTGCCGGGGGT
>CAZXYG010000040.1:0-271 GCA_964644885.1 uncultured Rickettsiales bacterium | reverse complement strand
GCACGATGTCGAGCAGCAGCACCGGCACGCCCGCGTTGGCGACGTGCGCCGCGATCGCCGCGCCCATCACCCCGGAGCCAAGAACGGCGACCTGTTTGATTTCCGTCATACCGCCTCCAGCACGGTGGCGATGCCCTGGCCACCGCCGATGCACATGGTGGCGAGGGCGTATTTACCGCCCGTTCTTTTCAGCAGCAACGCCGCCTTTCCGGCGATGCGCGCGCCGGAAGCGCCGAGCGGGTGGCCGATGGCGATGGCGCCGCCGTCCAGG
>CAZXYG010000039.1:12121-18384 GCA_964644885.1 uncultured Rickettsiales bacterium | reverse complement strand
GTTGGCAGAGCAGAATACACTACACCATCACAAAGTGGGACTAAACAACTAGGGCAGCCTGATTTACCTCCTCCGCAGGCGTTATATGGCAGTCGCCGGAACACGCGGGGTTTCGACCTGGGGTGCATGGAGCACGCGGATATGCTGAAACACAGGGTGGAGCGTTTCGCCGGACGCGTATGGCAAGCAGCGCCGCTTATCTCCGGCAAGGCGCAAAGAGGCAAAACGCATCCCCTTCTCTCTCCCGCCGATACGCGCAAAATCGTTGGCGCCGTTACGTGGACGGAAAGCAAGCAGGTTGATACCGCGCTGCAAAAAGCGGTGAAGGCTTTTCCTGATTGGTCGGCAGCCACAGCAGAAACACGCGCGGCCACACTCGAAAAAGCTGCCGATGCTTTGGAGGAAAACCGGGAAGAGTTGATCGCGCTGTGCCTGCTGGAAGCAGGGAAGACGCTTGCCGATGCCATCGCCGAGATACGCGAAGCCTCTGATTTCTGCCGCTACTACGCGCAAGAAGCGCGTCGTCTCTTCGCCGCGCCCCTCGTCCTCAAAGGATACACGGGAGAAAAAAACGAACTCAGCCTGCACGGGCGCGGCGTGTTCGCCTGCATCAGTCCGTGGAACTTTCCCCTCGCCATCTTCACAGGGCAGATCGCCGCCGCGCTGGCGGCAGGCAATACCGTTATCGCCAAGCCCGCTGAGCAGACGCCGCTCATCGCCTTCCGTGCGGTGCAATGCATGCATAAAGCGGGCATTCCCAAAGCGGCGCTCCATCTGCTGCCGGGGGATGGCTCCATCGGCGCGGCATTGGTGGCAGATGCGCGGATTGCTGGAATCGCATTCACCGGCGCTACGGCAATCGCCCGCTCCATTAGCCAGGCGTTGGCCATGCGCGCAGGCCCGATTATACCGCTGATTGCCGAGACAGGCGGGCAGAACTGCATGATCGTGGACAGCACCGCCCTCCTAGAGCAAGCCGTCGACGATATGCTGCTTTCCGCCTTCGGCAGCGCGGGGCAACGCTGCTCGGCACTGCGCGTAGCTTTCGTGCAGGAAGATATCGCGGCCCCGCTGCTCACCCTGCTACGGGGAACGATGCGGGAGCTTCGCATCGGCGATCCGTTGGATTTCGCAACCGACATCGGCCCGGTGATCGACGCGGAGGCCAAAGCCGCATTGAAAACCCACATTCAGCATATGACGGAAAAAGCTACATTTACCGCTGCCGCCCCCATCGATCCCAAAATCGAAAAGCACGGGCACTTCGTCGCCCCCCCATGCGTTTGAGATAGAAGATATCGGCGTATTGGAACGCGAGATATTCGGCCCCATCCTGCACGTCGTTCGCTACAAGGCGCATAGCCTGGATGCCGTGATCGACGCCATTAACGGCACCGGCTATGGCCTTACCTTCGGTATCCACAGCCGCATCGCCGAGCGCGTGGAATACGTGCGGCAACGCATCCGCGCCGGGAATTTCTACGTCAATCGCTCCATGACCGGCGCAGTGGTGGGAGTTCAGCCTTTCGGCGGCGAGAGGCTATCCGGCACCGGCCCCAAGGCCGGAGGGCCGCATTACCTATTACGCTTCACCACCGAACGCACCTTTACCGAAAACACCGCCGCCATCGGCGGGAATATGGAATTGCTGAAATAAATTTCGTCTCTAATTTTTAATTGCCAACCGTCGAATCGTAACCATGACAGTGAAAATGATACATGCCAGTGCTACTGCCGCTGGGAATGTAACGGTCGCCATAGAATAATGTTCTAACGCGGCAATAGAAATCAGATTACGGGCGGCCATGATAATGAAGAATGTTAGCTGCTCCTCGAAAGGGAAAATATAGGCTTTGCGAAACGTTGGCCCAAACCCAAGAAGATCAGTCATAGTGAGTATCAGAACCGCCCACAACGGATCGGATGTCAAATACCACAAAGGCAACGAACTCATAGCGAGGATAAAAAATACCCAATCTGTTCTGGTGATGGAATTATCAGCTCTGTGTTTATGGGCCAGGAATGCAACATAGAGCGTTACAGCCCCTGAGACACCGATAGGCCATGCGCCGGCTCCGCCATTATCTGCCAATTGAGCAAGGAAAACAATGAATGTGGTTGATCCCCAGATCACCCATGAAAAAACATGAGGCTTCGCTTTTCCTTGCACAATGGAGCGAATATAAGGAAAAAAGGCTGCAAATGTAAGCGCAATGGCTATCGCACTAAGGAGCTCCTTGTACACAAATCACACCATCGTACGTTTATTACTTCATTCCACTTTTTCTTTTTCCACATAAAGCTCTCCGCCTTTTTCACGGAATTTCTGGGCCATATCCTGCAAGCCTCGCTCGCGCTCGGCAGAATCGGGAACTGGGAATCGGGAATCATGATCTTCTTTTTCCGATTCGCGATTCGCTATTTGGGATTCCCCCTTCGCAAATTCCCTCACCTCCTGCGAAATTTTCATGCTGCAAAACTTCGGCCCGCACATGGAGCAGAAATGCGCCACTTTCGCACCCTCGGCAGGGAGCGTTTGATCATGGAATGCTTCCGCCGTTTCCGGGTCGAGAGAAAGATTGAACTGGTCGCGCCAGCGGAATTCGAAGCGCGCCTTGGAAAGCGCGTTATCCCGCGCCTGCACGCCCGGATGGCCCTTGGCGAGAGCGGCCGCGTGCGCCGCGATCTTATAGGCGATCACGCCCGCTTTCACGTCGTCGCGGTCGGGCAAGCCCAGATGCTCCTTGGGCGTGACGTAGCATAACATCGCCGTGCCGAACCAACCTATCATGGCCGCGCCGATGGCGCTGGTGATGTGGTCGTAGCCCGGCGCGATATCGGTGGTGAGCGGCCCCAATGTGTAGAACGGCGCTTCCTTGCACAAATCCAACTGCTTGTCCATATTCTCTTTAATCAGGTGCATCGGCACGTGCCCCGGCCCTTCGATCATGACCTGGCAATCGTAACGCCAGGCCACATCGGTAAGCTCGCCCAATGTTTTCAGTTCGGCGAACTGCGCTTCGTCGTTGGCGTCGGCGATCGAACCGGGGCGCAGCCCGTCGCCCAAGCTGAAACTCACGTCATAAGCGCGGAGAATTTCGCAGATATCTTCGAAACGGGTATAGAGAAAATTTTCCTTATGATGCGCCATGCACCATTTGGCCAGGATCGAGCCGCCGCGCGACACGATTCCCGTGACGCGGTTCTGCGTCAGCGGAATGAAGGACAGCCGTACGCCGGCATGGATGGTGAAATAATCGACGCCCTGCTCGCATTGCTCGATCAGCGTATCGCGGTAGATTTCCCATGTCAGCTCCTCGGCGATGCCACCCACTTTTTCGAGCGCCTGATAAATCGGCACCGTGCCGATGGGAACCGGCGAATTACGGATAATCCATTCGCGCGTGTCGTGGATATCCTTGCCGGTGGAGAGATCCATCACCGTATCGGCACCCCAGCGTATCGCCCACACCATTTTATCCACTTCCTCGGCGATGGAAGAGGAAACCGCCGAATTTCCGATATTAGCGTTGATCTTCACCAGGAAATTGCGGCCGATGATCATCGGCTCGGCTTCCGGGTGGTTGATATTGACCGGAATGATGGCCCGCCCGCGCGCAATTTCATCGCGCACGAACTCGGGCGTAATCAGCGATCGGTTATCAGTGATCAGTAATCGGCGATCGGATTGCCGTTTTTCAATTTCCGATAACTGATTACCGATAACCGATTCCCGGATGGCGATATACTCCATCTCAGGCGTAACAATGCCCGCCCGCGCGTAAGCCATCTGCGTCACCGCCTTTTTTCCCCGTGCTTTAAGCGGTTTCAGGTTGGGATACAGAAAAACGTTACCCCTAGGTTCTGGGTTCTGGGTTCTGGGTTCTGTTCTTTCCACATCCCCCCTTCCCTCAATCCACGCCTCGCGCAGCCGGGGAAGGCCGCGGCGGATATCAACCTGCGCCCGCGGGTCGGTATAAGGCCCGGTGGTATCGTATACCGTGACCGGCGGCTCGCCGCCCGAAAGCGCGATCTCGCGCATGGGCACGGCAATTTCCGGGAACCGCGCGCCTTTGACGTAAATCTTCCGCGAAGCGGGCAGCGCCCCGGTGGTGACGGCGAGCGGAGCGGCTTTCTTTTTCTTGATGTCAGGCATGGCGGCCACCTTAACATACTGGCATCGCCTGTCTACTTGTAAACGGACACTCGCAGCATCACGGCACGGCACTCAAATCCCGTTTATTTTCGCAGATGGTTGGGGAGCGCCAAAAGAAAGGACCACCACCAGAATGGCCGGTGATCCCTTCCCTGCGTTACTTCGGCAACCAGTTAGCGCTGATTACCGGGGCAGCCGCAGTTCCCGTTGCTGTCGATGCTTACGCCACACCGACTGCATATGGACCGCAGCATCTTTTGTAGTTTCTTCTTCACATTTCACCTCCTTCCCGAAGAAAGAAAAGGTGAGAAACCAAACCCAGCGCCATGCGTTACTCCATTTTGGACGAGCAACACACAGGCTGACCGATACATCAGCACGCGCACCCAGCTATTGCCGGACGCACGTTGAGACAGCCGAGGGGGCTGTCTATAGATATAAATTAATCAAAAATTAACCACATTATATCATCATCATCATGCAAGATGTACGCCATACGCATACGACTCTTCGCTTCTCGGCACAGACCGCTCTTGGTATCCCACGCGAAATGCGTTATAACGCAGCCTATGAAAACACGCGCGTTTCTCCGCTGCTTCGTCAAAGCCGGCGACGATACCTTCATCAACCATGACGGCATCGAACACGCCGGATACCTGGCCTTCCTGATGTTGCTGTCGTTGTTTCCGTTCCTGGTATTCTTCGCCGCGATCGCGGGTTCCGCGGGGCAGCTCAAGGTCAGCCAGCAATTAATCGACACAGTCATCCGCCTTCTACCCGCCGATATCCTCGCGGCGCTCACGCCGCGCATCCAGGAGATCGCTTCCGGCCCGCCGCAAGGCCTTCTTACCCTTGCCATCCTGGGCGTGATCTGGACAGCCTCCTCCGCCGTGGAGGGCGCACGCACCTCGCTCAACCGAGCCTACCGCGTCGAAACACCCCCCGCCTACGTCTGGCGGCGGCTACTAAGCATTGTTCAATTTTTGATCCTGACCCTCGCCGCTTTCATCGCCATGTTTTGGCAAATCATCGCTCCGGTGCTGTGGGAGAAAATAGAGCGGCTGACCGGCGCGCGCGAGGAATTACTGGGACCTTTCTGGACTTATATCCGTTATACCGTGAGCGGACTGCTGCTGTTTCTGACGGTAGCGATCAGTTATTATGTCTTACCTAACGCCAAACAAACCTGGAGATCCGTAGTTCCAGGCGCATTAATCGTGATCGCGCTGTGGATGCTGGCGGCGGACGTGCTTTCCTCCTATCTTCATCACTTCAATCAATTGAACGTTGTTTATGGAAGCCTCGGCGGCTTTATCATTGCGCTGGTATTTTTCTATCTCGTGGCGCTTATCTACATCTTCGGCGCGGAATTCAATTATCATTTGGAACGCGCGCTCGGGCACAAACCACAAGAAAAGGAAAAGGTTTCACGCATGCCAAAACGCCGCCGCCGTAAAGGCGAAGCGCCCGAAGCGTAGCCATGACGTTGCTGATCCGCTTTAAGCTCAAAATTCTAAACCGCATTCAGGACCGTCTTATTTTTCGTCCCAATGGCAAAACAATCCAGCCGATGCAAGAACCCTCCGCCTATGGCCTCGCCTGGCTCACCACGGAGACTATCACCGCGAAAGACAGCGTTCAACTTACAATCTGGCAGCATCTCCCCGAAGATAAAACCGCTCCGGTTTTTGTGGTGTTCCACGGCAACACCGGCCATTTCGGCGATGTCGGACGGCCAGGGTCCAATGATGCCGCTCCTTACGATCGTCAATATCGTTTGCATTTGCTTGAAGCCATCCGCGCATGCAACGCAGGAGTGATAGCAGTCTCTTTGCGCGGCTATGGAAGCAGCCGCGGCCATCCTTCCGAAACCGGATTCAAAGCGGATGTTGAAGCCGCCGCCCTTTATGCTATGGAAAAAGCCGGTATTGCGCCGGAGCGGCTTATTCTGCTCGGCGAATCGCTAGGCGCCGCAGTCGCCTCCATGATGGCCGAACACCTGACGGAATTGGGCCACCCGCCTGCTTTATTGGTGAAAATCGCCCCTTTTGCCTCCATCGCGCACCGCGCCATCGAAGACTATCCGGAATTCACCTTAGAGCAGATT
>CAZXYG010000039.1:2935-12111 GCA_964644885.1 uncultured Rickettsiales bacterium | reverse complement strand
CAAGCTTTGCGCCACCCGTTCGATTCATTAAAACGCCTCGGCAAATTGTCCCGCGAGACTCATCTTTATCTTCTGCACCCGGCGGAGGATGCCATTACTCCTCCTCATCACAGCCGCATATTGAAGGAAGCAGCGGAAGCAGCGGGCCTGCGCGTTGCATACGAAAAAATCAAGGGCGGACATATTACGTGGGACCCGCAAGACGTGGTAGCGAAAGCGCTCGCCGCTTACAGAGCTACCATTCAATGAAGAAAGGGGTAGCGCGCATGTTGAAAATTATAGTTTTTTCCTATCTAGCCGTAGCGGGAGGCCTTTATGCTTTTCAACGATCGCTGCTTTACCATCCATCGCAGGATATGGCCAATCCGGAAGCCTACGGCCTCACCATGCAAACTGTGACCCTTACCACCGCCGATGCCTTAACGCTTACGGCATGGTATGCGCCTCCCGCCAGAAAGACCATGCCTACCATCCTCTTCGCCCAGGGCAATGCTCTGCATCTTGGCAACCGGGCGGAGAAATTCAAATCATTGCTGGCGCAGGGCTTCGGTTTGCTTGCCGTCAGCTATCGCGGTTATGGCCCCTCGGAAGGCTCGCCCAGCGAAGAAGGTCTTTATGAAGATATTGAAACCGCGCTCCGGTACCTTGAAAAAGCCGGCGTTTCATCCAACCAAGTGGTCATGTACGGGGAATCCCTTGGCACGGGCGTCGCCGTGGAAATGGCCACGCGCCATACTTTTCGCGCAGTAGTGCTGGAAGCGCCTTATACTTCGGTAACGCGCCGCGCCATGGAGCTTTATCCCCTTGCTCCGGTGGATTTGCTGCTCAAGGATCGTTTTGATTCCCTGTCCAAGATCAATCGCGTCACCGTCCCCCTTCTCATCTTGCATATTACCGGGGACACCATCGTGCCCGTCGAACATGGCAAAGAACTTTATACCGCGGCCAATAAACCTAAAAAGCTTGTATTGTTTGAAGGAAACGGACATGTCGATATTGACGCCGGCAAGCGAACAGCTGCCATTGCGGCGTTTCTGGCCGCTACGCCGAATTCTTCAAATCCATGATGCGGCGCTGAAGATAGCTTATTTTTGCTTTCTCCGGCGGAATGGGATCGCCGCAGACGGCGGTAACTTTTCTGCGAAAGCTGCGAGGAAAATAACGAAAACGCGAGCGGCGGTATTTACGGCTGAAGATGCTGCCCCACAAACCTTTCAGCGCAATAGGATAGACGGGCACAGGATCGTTCTGAACCATCCATTCGATGCCGAATTTGAAGCGCGCCATATTGCCGGTATACGTCAGCATTCCTTCCGGGAATACGCCTACCACCTCTCCATTCTTAAGCCTATGGGAAATCTCGGCCAGCGCTTTGGAAACGGACTCGCGATTAGGTAGAATCGGCACCGCGCCGTTCATATCCATGAAATATTTCACGAAGGGAATCCTGTACACATCCTCATCGATCAGGAACACGATCGGTCGCTTGCAGGCGGCATGCAGAATAAGCCCGTCCATGTAGGTAATATGGTTGGCGATCAGAAGCGCCGGGCCGGTTGCGGGAATCTTCTCAAAACCTCGAAATTCAGCGCGATAGAGAACGCGAACAAGTATCTTTGCTCCCTGACGGTAAAATGCCTCCAAACTCGTAACCATACGCAACGCCGCGCATAGCGTTTTTTGCAGCGCCTTGAATGAATGGAACAGCCCCCGCAGGCGCATGCGTCCCCATCTGCTCGCGGTCATGGTCACAAAAGGCGGTATAGGCGTATCCTTTCTTAATTGCAGTATAACAGAAACTTATTAAAAATCCTTAAGGAATTTTATGCATGTTGCAATGCAATAATATATTTTTTGGCAAATACTTAATATTGTGTTAATGTTTTTGTTTTATAATGGATTAGAATCCTAACTTAAATAGGTCCGAAAGGTCCGAAAAATGATTACTCCCGCTCTAGATAATCAGCCGCCTAGGGACCACCGGCGCTTACGCACAGCGTTTATTGAACATAATACCGATCCTTCTCCTGACGACGTGCAGGCAGCAATTACGAAGCTTACTGCCAGCTCCCCTGGCGATTCCACCCATCGCATGCACGGTCTTTCTCCCGGCACATTTGAGGGCCAAACAGAGCCGGGAAGGGTTTTTAAAGGCATAGCCGCACAAAATGCTGCCGCCCGGGTCACTCTTCGCACTGTCGAGCTTGAATTTCGGCAATTATCCAGAGGCGATAGCGACGTGCAAATCGCCACCATGACATCTTACATAGAGCAAGCCAATTTCAAGAACTTGACCACCCATCACATGATGCAGCTTTTTATCAAGGCATTCGATTTGGATAGCCTGGATCTTATGCATAAGATCCTTGCAGAAGCAAAAAAAGCAGAAGCACATGCTTTCTGCAACAATCCGCTTGTCAGGCAGAGACTCGCTTCCGCCCTTAACCGCCACGGATACTTTTATAAAGTCATCGAAATGGCGCCTGCGCTTTGCCCCTCTCATCCCAGCATAACGGATGAACCGGCAGGCGCGATGGGCAGGGCACGCAGAGGCGCGTTTAAAGTCGCGGAAGTGTTTTATCTATACCACAAGGAAAACGCAATCGATGCAGATACCTTCATTCGCCTTATTCAAGCATATGAAAAAGCTCGCGGGCCTAAAGAAGCAAGGAAGGTGGATATTAGACTGGGAGTCCCTATCAATGATGCAATAAATATACTTACAGATAGCGTTAAGACCACGCGAAATGATTACACAAAATCAACTGCAGTAGCAAAGCTATATACCTACTACCATCACAACAAACATGCTTTAACTGAGCATCATAACCTTATTCAAGCATATGAAAGAGCGTGCGGGCCTGAAGAAGCAAGAAAGGTGGACATTAGACATGGAGTCCCTATCACTGAGGCAAACAACGCAATCCGTAGCAATATGCTGATAAACCTCAATGAAGCAATCGCCTGGAATGAAGCAGGTTTCCAGTGCTTTTTCAGCCACTATCTCGCCACGGAGCTGACGAAGTGCTACGTATACCGCGCAACGCTGACCGAGAATAGTAGAGAGGAGAGAAAACTTTGGCTTACGAAAGCACGCAAGCTGGCGCAAATGGCCATACTTATTACCGAACACGATAATGTCAAGGAATCCACTGACTTATGGCTTAATACATCCTGGTATCAAGCCCAATTGATAGAGTCCTTAACCAACAATGTTTCCACCGAGGTTTCCACCGAGCAACAAGATCATCATTCAAGCACAACCTTGGATCCTAAAAAGATGCTTGAGAAATTCGGCTGGGCAATCCACACGACAGAATATCAGCAAAACGTGATTCTTTCCGCGTTGCGCAGCTTGGAAAAAACATTCAGACAGATTGACCTAGGATCCATGGCAACAACTACCTTAAAGGAAGCTATCGCGACTCTCGAAGCATTCTTTAAAACGCCGCCTTCGCCCGAAAAGAAAAAAGAGCTTGCGGCCGCATTCCAAAATTTGGAACCATCGTTGACCAAGAGTACGCTGCTTAAGAAATTGCGGCAGCACACATGGGATTGCAGTCTGCATGATGTCACTAGAAATGCCCATGCCGGCGTAGGAGGAACCATTCCTCTCGGCGGAGACTTTCCTGAACTCTCTTACAGCAGCACTGATTGGCTTGAAATGCTACGCCTTGCAAGAATTCCTATAAAAGATTTAATCTCTTCGGAAAATATCGCGGCTCTACCCTCCGGCATACAAACCAGGACAGATCTCAGAATATGCGACATTGAAAATATAGATGATGCGCTCGGCGTTTTGCACGTGCTTTACCGACAGATTTACGAAATAACAAAAGAGCGCGAAGTGTGCAATAGCGCAGCGCATAAAAATGCCATGCTGACGCTGCAAGCAATGCTTGAACTGAGCGCAGCATCGAAACGCGATGTGCGAGAAAGCGCCGAAATGAGCGCGGCGCTTGACATGAGCCTCGGTCTTAGCCCTGATTGCCGAGCGCTTAATGCCGGTCCCGCCTCAATATTAGCCGCCCGCCAGCAACACCTTGATCAAATCTTGCTCCGTGCAATGCTTGCAAACGAAGGCGATCACCTTCCCGAGGAACTCGTTCATCAATTCAAAACGGCAAATGATATAGAGCTGCGTTACGGCAACTTTCAGGTGCATGATGAACACCCCATCCTGCCCGGCACAAGCTTCATAGAAAATCATGTGCCAGGCATCCTTTTACACAACCACGATCCCTCCATCGTACTGGAGATAAAAGAAAACTATTATCTTGAAACGCTTACTTGGTTAAATCCTAAACTCGGCCGTGATGACATAACATTCGACAAACATGTCGTACCACAGCTTCACATGAAAGCAAACCTGACAGAAAGCAATAGAAAGGTGAGCCTGAGATTAGCTCCCAATCCTTTTCCCCGCCTGAATGCCACCTCTTCACGCGACCATGCGGGAAATCCGTTATGCTATGGTCTTCCCGCCGAAAGGGATTATATTTCTCCCACCACGATCATTACGGCAGCAGGTAAACATACAATCAGACCCAGCACCGCTGCAATCCGAGAGGCTTATATTGCCTATACTGGGGCTAAGCCGCCTATTGAAAATGCCATAGATGGCGCGTTAAAGAAAAAAAATTACGAGGGCATTGAGTCAAGCGACCTTGTCAGAAGAAGCCTGACAATCCTCTACTTTAACAACAAAGAATATGTGGGCTATGAACTATACTTCGCCGCAAAAGACTACGTGGCTGAAATTCTTAGGGCAAGGCAAAGATGTTGTTTGGTTACTAAAGAAATGAAACAAGAAATCGTCGCAAGATTGATGGAGGAAGCGAATGATAAAATAATCAATGCAACTACAAAATCCTTTAGGGGCGTTGCAAAAGTGGAGCGCGTTCTCGATATATTGAAGAGCCTTCCGGACCCCCTTGGGATAAAAGAGATGCTTATTCGGGCCATACCCTCTAAAGCAACCTTACACCAAGCTCTCAATAGCTTGAGGGCAGAGCACGCATCAGAACCACAAAAAAAGATGCAGCATACTCGGTAGCAGCATGTTCTCTTCTTCTCGCGTTCGAACATTGATAGCGATGGCCGCGCTGATCGCGCTTCTGGTCGCAATGATTGCATACCGGCATATTTTCAACGCCGTTCTCGGCGATAAGCTTGCGCAAGCAGATGCGTTCGCCGTGCTGGTGCAGAAGCAAAACATGGACCGCATTGTGGGGAGTTTCAGTCACGCGATGCCGAAATCCGGCGCAAACCCCAATATAACCGTAGCATCCTGCTGTCTATTGTGGCATAGCTTGCTTTGTGAGAGAGTAGACGATGGACGTTTCCAAGATTACTACGTTTGCCATGATGCAGCAGCGCATGCGCTACTTGAGCGAGCGGCAGGCAATCATTGCGCAGAACATCGCCAACGCCGATACGCCCGGATATGTGCCGCAAGACCTGAAACCTCTCGATTTTAAAGCAATGGTCGGGAACTCACATGGCGGCCTTGCTCCACGCGCCACGCATCCCGCGCACATGAACCTGGTCGGAGCGCATGGTTCTTTCTACGTTCAGGATCAAAAGGACACATACGAAATTTCGCCAACCGGAAACGCGGTGGTGCTGGAGGAGCAGGCGCTTAGACTATCCGCAACCCAGCTTGACTACCAAGCCACCACCAGCATGTACCGTAAATACATGGACATGCTCCGCCTTGCCGCCGGATCGGCATCGAACTAGAGGAATATGCATGCCTGATCTTCGCGATGCCATACATGTAGCCGCTTACGGGATGAAAGCCCAAAGCGAACGCCTGAAGGTAGTATCGCAGAATATCGCCAATGCGGATTCCACCGGAACGGCTCCCGGCGAAGAACCTTACCGCCGCCAAACCATCAGCTTCAAGAATGTGCTCGACCGCAAGCTTGGGACGGAAGTGGTGAAAGTGGCGAAGCGCGGCGTGGATCCGACGCCGTTCCAGTACAAATACCAACCCGGCCACCCTGCGGCGGATGAAAACGGCTATGTGTTGATGCCGAACGTCAATACGGTGCTTGAAAACGCCGATCTCCGCGAGGCGGAGCGAAGCTATGAAGCCAATTTGAGCGTCATCGAATCCAGCAAGGCTATGTTGAACCGCACGCTGGATATCATGCGATAGAGGAGAATATGAATGCCTGACATACCCGCACTTACTGCCATCAATGCCTATAAAAACACCGCCGGGATAGCCCAGAATATCAGCAATAGCGGTGGAGAGGGCGTTAGCTTTTCCGGCCTAGTACGCGAAACCATGAATGAAGCGGGGAGCGCCTTGTCGAATGCCGAAGCCGTAAGCGCCAAAGCGCTTCTGAACGAAGCAAGTCTGGACGATTTGGCGGTTTCAGTCACTAACGCCGAGATGACTCTTAAGACGATTGTGGCCGTACGCGACCGCGTCATCGCCGCCTATCAGGATATCATGAAAATGCCGATTTAGGCGGTAACCGGCCATGGAAACCTCCGAGGTTATGGAACTTTCGCGCGAAGCCCTCATGGTGCTGATAAAGGTTTCGCTGCCGGTCATGCTGGTTGCGCTCGCGGTAGGGTTGATTATCTCGTTATTCCAAGCGCTGACACAGATTCAGGAAATGACGCTCACCTTTGTGCCAAAAATCGTTGCCATTTTTCTTTCGCTTCTCCTCTTTATGCCGTACATGTTCGAAATGCTCAATACCTTTACCCTGGAGCTGTTTGAGCGCATCGCAAGCGGCGTCTAGCAGCGATGCTAATCCAGTTCGCCAGCGATACCATGTATCATTTTCTCCTGATTTTCGTGCGCCTCGGCACGGCGCTGATGTTCCTGCCAGGCATCGGGGAAATATATGTCACTCCGCGCTTCCGGCTGGTGGCGGCGCTTATCCTAAGTGCCGCCACGCTGCCGATCATCGCGCCTCTGCTTCCCGCAAATCCCGGCAGCGCGCTTGCCCTTGGGATAGTGTTGGTCGCCGAAGCCACTACCGGCATTTTCATAGGCATGATAGGAAGGATGCTGCAAAGCACGCTGCATATCGCCGGCATGATCGTTGCGTTTCAATCAAGCTTGGCTTCGGCGTTGCTTTTTGATGCCACCCAAGGCAGTCAAGGTTCGGTCATCGGCAACTTCATAACGCTGGTCGGAATCACGCTCCTTTTCACCACCGACTTGCATCATGTAATGCTGGCCGGAATTATTGAAAGTTACGGCTTGTTTGCGCCGGGGAAATTCCTCCAGGCCGGCGATATGGCGGAGTTCTCAGCGCGTACGCTCTCCGATGGGTTTCTGGTGGCATTCAAAATGGCTTCACCGCTCGTCGTGGTAGGTTTATGCCTCTACCTGATAGCAGGCATCGCGTCACGGCTGATGCCTGCCATGCAGGTGTTTTTCGTCATTGTCCCAGCGCAAATACTGGTTTCGTTTTTTATTCTGCTGCTCACCCTTTCCTCAGCCATGATGTGGTATCTCGATTTCTTCGAGAACACCATGCGCACCTTCTTGGGACAGTAGATGAAAAAGGAAAAGGTCGGGGCAATCTTCACCCGCTTTAGCCGCGCCAATCCTTCGCCGCAAACGGAGCTTCACTACACCAACCATTATACGCTGCTGGTGGCCGTGGTGCTTTCGGCGCAGGCCACGGACGTAAGCGTAAACAAGGCAACCCAAGCGTTGTTCGCAATAGCCGACACGCCGCAGAAAATGTTGACGCTCGGCGAAGCGGGCTTGAAGCATTATATCAAAACCATCGGGTTGTATAATACTAAGGCGAAGAACATCATTGCGCTCAGCGCAAAACTGGCGGAGGAGCATGGCGGAAAGGTGCCCGCCGACCGCGAGGCGCTGCAAAAGCTTCCGGGCGTGGGGCGCAAAACCGCTAATGTCATTCTTAATTGCGCGTTCGGGCAACCTACCATCGCGGTAGATACGCATGTACTCCGGGTTAGCAACCGCATCGGGTTAATCAAAGCCACGACCCCGGAAAAAACCGAACATGCCTTGGAAAAAGTGATTCCCGCGCAATGGAGGCTGCACGCTCATCACTGGTTGATTTTGCACGGCCGCTACATCTGCAAGGCGCGCAAGCCGGAATGCCCGCGCTGCCCGATCGCGGATTTGTGCGAATACACGGATAAGCGATAATCGGTTACCGGATTCTTAATCCCCGATAACCGTTCCCGATCCCCCCGATTACCCTTTGACGCCTTCCCACCCTTCTGCTAGAAGGCTCTCCTTGGCAAAGGCCCCTTCGTCTAGCGGTTAGGACATCACCCTTTCACGGTGGAAACGCGGGTTCGATTCCCGCAGGGGTCACCATCTTAGCCTCCGTGAGGCGCTCCTTTTGGTATAAACAAGCTCTCTGTTCTGCGAAATTTCTTGTTGTTTCGGAAGAGAAAGTGTGTATGGTGGCAGCCCTTCGGACATTGAAAACAATGCAGAATGGGGTAGTTCATGGCACGCATTACTGTCGAAGACTGCATGACTCAAGTACAGAACCGGTTCGAACTGGTGCTGCTCGCAGCCCAGCGCGCCAAGGATATCGCCTCCGGCGCGGAGCTGACAGTCGAGCGGGATAACGATAAAAACACCGTCGTGGCATTGCGCGAAATCGCCGAAGCCACCATGACCGTGCCCGTTTTGGAGGAAGCCATCGTGCAGAGCCTGCAAAAACCTTCGGAGAAGGATGAATTGGAATTGCTTGAAAACCAGGACAAACAAGAAGTCGCAGCGCCAAGCGCGCTCGCAGCCGAAACCATCGATGCCGAGCTTGAAAACGAAGCACCCAGCGCGGAAGAAGAAGTAGCTGCGGACGGCCTTTCCTTCGCCGAAGATAATATTGAAGTTGTGGATTAAATCCTAGCGGATTTAAGTGATTGCAGCGCTTGCTTTAGCGCCCATATGCTCTAATTGCCGGTTTATGAAGAGGCTGAGCCGGTGTTGCAAGTCATCGACTATATCCATTGAATAGCCGCGGATTTCAAGCTCCCTGTCCACCGCCTCCAGTTCTTCGTCTGCCCTACTCCGACTCTTTTCTTCTCCAGGTTGGTCCATGAATTCCTTCCCGCGGCGCGTGAAGTAAGCCATAAATCCCAGGACTGCCGCAGCAAGCTTCTGCATAAGCGCCGGTTGATACTTCATTTCCGTCATATGCAGATTAGGA
>CAZXYG010000039.1:0-2925 GCA_964644885.1 uncultured Rickettsiales bacterium | reverse complement strand
GCCTTCACGTTTCAGTTCTTCAATAATGTCCCGGCTTTCCTGATTATGGGTGGCCACAATCAGCTTACGGATTTTTCCCGGATTATAGATTGTTCTGAGAAGGTTATTATAGTTATCATCCGTTAACTTCTTAGATATTGTAGAATCCGCATTATACCAAATATCCTCACGAGGCTGGCGGGCGGCACCTATATATGCGCCACGCACCAGCTTGATATCCGGCGGATTTTCCATTCCCAGAATTTTATCCACCAGCTTTTTTGAATCAACCAGGTACGCCTGCACGGTAATGATGGGGCGCATCCGTTTTTCTTGCGGTTCTTTAGCCGTTTTTTCAAGGCATTGAAAACACATGTGATTGATGATGGGATTGATGACACTCTCCTCCGCATCCACATAGGCATCAATTTTCATCTCCGCCGCTTGTGTCAGAAATTTCTCCATACGAGCCAGTATCTTATCGTAAACGGCCTGATCGTCACCAAGGTTTAGAGGTTCTTTTTCGCCTTTCCTTTCTTCTTTCTCTTCATGTTCTTTGATTTTTTTCGAGATGCGCTCGAGATCGTCAAAATTTGCCACCGTGGAAAGCTTGAACGCAGCGGCAATTTTTCCCTCTGGAAATTCTTTCTTCAGATCGCCGCAAAGATCCAGAGCGTCGAGGTACATAGCGATCACGCCATTGAACACCGCGTCGGTCGGCGGCGTGTCATATTTCTCCGGAGCGGGAACATCGATAATAACTCCACCGCCTCTCTTGAGGATTTTTCGTGAGGTTTTACGATTTTCTTCCTTTCCTACACCGCCGGTAAACACCTTAAGCGATGTAAGAGACATCGCGAATGCCGCAATATCTTGAGCCTCGGCGGTATTCCAGAAATCGCTTTTCTCAGCCAAAAGCTCCGGCACGGTATGTCGGTGCTTGATCAGTGTCTTAATGCTTTTCCATGTATTTTTCTTCACGAACATGCTGCCAAAACGTGAGTTCTCCCACTCTTCCGCCGCCGCAATCATAGCTTTTGCAATTTTCTGATGTTCAGAGCCTTCCCATTTCTCATGTGGTTTCACGGCAAGAATTCTCTCTTCGAGAAATGGCATAACGGTATCGTTCACCAAGCCTGATTTCATTTGCAGGAACATGGTGCGCATTAACAGCAACTCATACAGCGATGTATCGCCAAGAGGTCTTTTCATTATCGCGTCTCACAGTTGTGCTAGAAAGGGCTCATCAAATTAGTAATATTTTAATAATTTTTCAACTATTATATAGGGGATGGCAGTTATCCCGCAATTCCGCTATAACTAATGGCCTGAATGGCTACGACACGGACAACAAAAACTAACCCCGCCGAAGCCGCCGCCGCGCCGCTGATCGCGTCTCTGCGCCAGCACTATAAAAAGGTGGATGTGGATCTCGTGAAGCGCGCGGTGGCTTTCGCCATAGCGCATCACGGCGAGCAAACCCGCGCTTCCGGCGATCCCTACTACCATCATCCCGTAGCGGTGGCGCAGATTCTTGCCGATCTGCATCTCGACACCAGCACCGTCATCACGGCGCTACTGCACGATACGATCGAGGATACCGAAGCCACACACGACGATTTGAAAAAAGAATTCGGCCAGGAAATCGCCGATCTTGTGGACGGCGTGACCAAGCTCACCAAAATTGAATACCAGACCGAAGACCTGCACCAGGCCGAGAATTTTCGCAAATTGCTGATCGCAATTTCCAAAGACATTCGAGTGCTTCTGGTCAAGCTCGCCGATCGGCTGCATAACATGCGTACGCTGCATCACATTACCAGCCCGGAGAAACGCCAACGCATCGCGCATGAAACGATGGAGATTTACGCTACGCTGGCTGAGCGCATCGGCATGCACGCAATCAAGGGCGAATTGCAGAACATAGCGTTCCAGGAGCTCAATCCGGATGCTTGCGAATCCATTCAAAGCCGCCTGGATTACCTGCGTAAAAATAGCGCCATTGTCGCCGACCGCATCCAGGAAAAACTCGCGGAGATCTTGAAAGAAGCGGATATCGAGGTCGCCATCACCGGCCGCGAGAAAATGCCCTATTCAATCTGGCGCAAAATGCAGAAGAAGAACGTCACGTTCGAGCAGCTTTCCGATATCATGGCATTCCGCATCAAGGTGAAGGACGTGGAGGAGTGCTACAAAGCCTTGGGCGCAGTGCATTCCAATTTTCACATGGTGCCGGAGAGCTTCGACGATTATATCAGTACGCCCAAAGATAACGGCTACCAATCGATTCATACCGTGGTGATCGGTCCAGAGCAGCGGCGCATCGAAATACAGATTCGCACGCATGCAATGGATGAAGTGGCGGAAATGGGCGTGGCAGCCCATTGGGCCTATAAACAA
This sequence comes from uncultured Rickettsiales bacterium, assembly GCA_964644885.1. Taxonomy (GTDB): domain Bacteria; phylum Pseudomonadota; class Alphaproteobacteria; order Rickettsiales; family JACKKO01; genus CAZXYG01. The sequence goes on along the minus strand of CAZXYG010000039.1, from coordinate 546 downwards.
GGCCAGGAAATCAGTACGGACGGTAAGCAGTTTCGCTGGATGCGCGAGTTGCTCGCCATTATCGAAAACGCGGACGAACTGGAAGAATTTCTCGAAAATACCCGGCTTGAGATGTATCACGATCAGGTGTTTGCCTTTACGCCCAAGGGCAGGTTGATCGCTTTGCCTGCGGGCGCTACGCCGGTTGATTTTGCTTTTGCCGTGCATACCGACGTAGGCTTGACTTGCGTCGGCGCCAAGGTGAACGGTCGCATCGTGCCGCTTCGCACCCGGCTGCAAAACGGCGATCAAGTGGAAATCATCACTTCCAAGGCCCAGCACCCTTCACCGACCTGGGAAAAATTCGTGATTACCGGCAAGGCACGCTCGGAAATCCGTAAATTTATTCGCTTCCAGGAACAGAGGGAATATGTCCGCCTGGGCAAAACCATCCTGAGCCGGGTGTTTCATAACGCAGGCCACGAACTGCACGATAAAATGCTGGAGAAAGCGCTCAAGCCACTCAATAAGAATACGGCGGAAGAAATCTACGCCGCCGTATTCTTA
>CAZXYG010000038.1:10094-18875 GCA_964644885.1 uncultured Rickettsiales bacterium | reverse complement strand
AAGAACCGGAACGTTTTAAAACCAACCCTGCCCATCACAAAGTGGGGCTAAACAGGTAGTAAGGTACATCATCAGGGATGATATTGAATGAAATTTCCTTTCCTTTAGGAGATTTCGGTGGTTTCTTCAACTTATCGGGATTGGGAACATTTTGATCCGGCCCTATTATACCCCATTTCACTCTACTCTTAGACCCAGGGACCGGAGGAGCTATATCCGTTGAAGGTTTACGAACAACATCGGACTTTCTGCGTTCCTCATCTATAAATCTTTCAACTGGCTTTCCATCGTCTCTTTTGTTTTTTTGCCTCAAATGTACGTGGTTTTGATGGAGATCCACCGGATGTTGCTGGCTTATTACCTTGTGGTTTTTGCTCGACGCGTTTGCCTGATCTGTCTTGTGGTTTATTAGCAGTTCTCTCTTGATGATTCGATTCTTCGTACATACATACCCCTACCCTATACCCCTTAATTTAGGTGAGTAGATTGTAGCATATTTCCCTCTGTAACTCAATCTATTGCTTTGTTTTTCTTGTTGTTTTTTAGCTCCTGGGCTATCCTCGGAACACACCTATGCGCTGTGCAACAAAAACGAGTATCCTGACCAAGAAATTTCTCGTGGATATGGATGTAGCAGAAATTGCCAGGGAGCGCTGCAATCAGCCGGAAGGTTTTATCGGTCTTGAAGATATGATCGTCACATACGATCTAAAATGATCCTCACCTCCAGACAAGCCGCTCAAGCCACTGATGGGAAAGCGACGAAGCCGTGGGAGGTGAACGGCGTTGCGATTGATTCCCGTACGATTCGGCCTGGGCAGCTTTTCGTGGCGATCAAGGGTGAGCGCTGCGACGGGCATGATTTCGTCGCCGAAATTTTGCAAAAAGGCGCGGCAGCGGCGGTGGTTTCCCGCCCGGAGGGGATGCCAAAGGATGCGCCGCTATTAATCGTTAAGGATACGCTGAAAGCGTTATGGGATCTGGGCGCGTACCAGCGCAGCAAGAGCAAGGCGAAAATCATCGGCATCACCGGCAGCGTAGGGAAAACAAGCGTATGTCAGATGGTGAAGCAGGCGCTTTCCGCCCAGGCAAAAACCTGCGGCACCACCGGCAATTTCAACAACCATATCGGCCTGCCGCTGACCTTGTGTAATTTCGATCCCAGGGCTGAGTACGGCGTGTTCGAACTGGGCATGAATCATGCGGGTGAACTCACGGCGCTTGCCGCATTGCTGAAACCGGACGTAGCGCTGATTACCGGCGTTGAAGCTGTGCATTTGGAATTTTTTCCCTCCGAAGAGGCGATCGCCGATGCAAAGAGCGAAATATTCCTGGGCATGACGGCGCATGGCATTGCAGTGCTGAACGCCGATAACCGCCATTTCGTGCGCCTGAAACAAAACGCGGATGCGGCGGGCATTGAAAATATCCTTACATTCGGGAGGATGCAGAACGCAGAGTGCAGGCTGGTTTCCACCAAAGCGCATGCCGAAAAACAGGAGGTCACGGTGGAATGTTTCGCTAATACTATCACTTATGCTCTCGCTATTCCCGGCGATCATCAGGCGCTCAACAGCGTGGCGGCGTTGGCGGGCGTGCATGCGCTGGGCGGTGATATGGAGAAAGCCGCCGGGGCATTCAAGGATTTCAAGTCGGCCAAGGGTCGGGGGACTATTTACGGCCTTACCCATAACGGCATCTCCTTTACCTTAATCGACGACAGCTATAATGCCAGTCCCGCCTCCATGCGCGCGGCATTCCGCATGCTGCGGCAGCAGGCGAAGGGGCGCGCTATCGCGGCGCTGGGTGACATGCGCGAGCTGGGGAAGGGTTCTCCCGCGCTGCACGCGGCGTTGGCGGAAGACCTGAGAGAGGTCGACCTTGTTTTCACAGCCGGGATCCTGATGAAGCATCTATTTTCTGCTTTGGAACCGGCGCAGCGTGGTGTACATACGGAGGAGCCGCTTGCGCTGGCAAATCACATTTGGGAAATGCTGGAACCGGGCGATACGTTACTCGTCAAGGGGTCGAACGGCAGCCTGATGTGGCAATTGGCGGAGAAACTGAAGAAGGAAGCGGATGCTTTATCACCTATTTGTGCCGCTGGCGAATGAATATCCTATTTTTCACGTCTTTCGCTATTTGACGTTCCGCAGCGGCGGAGCGGTGCTGACGGCGCTTCTGTTCTGTTTCATTTTCGGCCCGGCGATCATAAGATGGCTTTCGCGTTTGCAAAAGCGCGGCCAACCCATCCGCGAGGATGGGCCGGAAAGTCATCTTGTGACCAAGAAAGGCACGCCCACCATGGGTGGCGTGATGATCCTGACGGCGGTGGGCGTTTCCACGCTGCTATGGGCCGATCTCAGAAATTCGTATATTTGGACGGTGCTGTTCGTGACGTTTGGCATGGGCACTATCGGTTTTCTCGATGATTTCCTCAAGCTAAGCCGCTTCTCGCATCGTGGCCTGCCGGGCAAATTGAAACTTGCGGGGCAGATCGCCATCAGCTTGATTGCGTGCCTTGTTGTCAGCCATATTGCGCCCGATATACGCGCCACGCATCTCGCCGTGCCGTTTTTCAAAAGCATTCTGATTGATCTGGGGTGGTTCTATTTTGCATTCACTGCCGTGGTGATTGTGGGCGCCTCCAATGCGGTGAATCTCACCGACGGGCTGGATGGCCTTGCCATCGTGCCGGTTGTGATCGCCACGGGCTGTTATGCCCTGATCGCTTACCTCGCGGGCAATGCCGTGTTTGCCAATTATTTGCAAATTCACGGCGTGCCGGGCGCGGGTGAACTCGCCGTGCTGTGCGCTGCGATCGTAGGTGCCGGGCTTGGTTTCCTATGGTACAACGCCCAGCCCGCCCAGGTGTTCATGGGTGATATCGGGAGCCTTTCGCTGGGCGGCGCGATCGGCGCGATCAGCGTGGTAACCAAGCATGAACTCGTACTGGCCATCATCGGCGGGTTGTTCGTGATCGAGGCGGTTGCCGTAATGCTCCAGGTGGGTTCGTTCAAACTCACGGGAAAGCGCATATTCCTGATGGCCCCTATCCATCATCATTTTGAGAAGAAGGGTTGGAAAGAATCTAAAATCGTGGTGCGTTTCTGGATACTTGCGATTATTTTCGCATTGGCGGGATTATCCACACTGAAGTTGAGGTAATTGTTCGTTGTTAGAAAAGTACTAGCAACTGATATGTTTGCAGGCAAACAAGCGGCTGTGTTCGGTCTGGGGCGCTCGGGTATCGGGGCGCTAAAACTGTTGCACGCGCGCGGCGCTACGCTCTATGCATGGGATGATACCGAGGCGGTGCGGCGTAATATGAAGGTGGAGGGCGTCACGCTCGCGCCGCCGAAGGATATTCCCTGGAATAAACTGGACTGGCTGGTGCTCTCGCCCGGCGTGCCGCTTACCCATCCTGCGCCGCATGAAGTGGTGACGTTGGCCAAGGCCAACAAGGTGCCTATCGTTTGCGATATCGAACTGCTTACTCTCGCCCTGTCCAAGGCCACCTATATCGGCATTACCGGCACCAACGGAAAATCCACCACCACCGCGCTGATCGGGCATTTATGCAAGGCATGCGGCTTCAATGTGGCGGTGGGCGGCAATATCGGCATTGCCGCATCGGAGCTGGTGGATCTGGACGCAAAGATTTATGTGCTGGAGCTTTCCTCCTACCAGCTTGAACTGCTGCAAAAAACGCGCTTCCATATCGCGGTGATGCTGAACCTTTCGAAAGACCATATGGAGCGGCACGGCTCAATGGAGGGTTATATCGCCGCCAAAACGCACGTCTTCGACCGCCAAGGACATGACGATCTGGCCGTTATAGGCACGGACGATGCATTTTCCCGCAAGCTTTATGAAAAAATTTCAGCCGCCGCGCAGGGCGAAGTAATGGCCATCTCCAACACGCATACGGTGGAGCGGGGCGTCTATGCGCTGGAGGGATTTCTGGATGACGAGATGGATGCGCAGGGTAAGCGTTATGCTCTGCCGGAAATCCGCACGTTGCCAGGGAAGCATAACCGGCAGAACATCGCCGCTGCTTATGCCGCGCTGCGGCATCTGGGCGTGGAGGGGAATAAGATACTTGCGGCGATGAAAACCTATCCTGGCCTGCCGCACCGCATGGAGTGGCTGGGCGAGAAGCAGGGTGTCGCATTCGTCAATGACAGCAAGGCCACCAACGCCGATGCCGCCGCCAACGCGCTGGCCTGTTATAAAAATATCTACTGGATCGCCGGGGGCAGAGAGAAGGAAGGCGGCATTGCTTCGCTCGCGCCCTATTTCCCGCGCATCAATAAAGCCTTTCTAATCGGCGAGGCGCAGGAGAATTTTTCTCGTGCGTTGGAGGGCAAGGTGCTTTACGAGACATGCACTACACTGGAAAAAGCCGTAACGGCGGCGTTTAATGCAGCGCGTGGAAACGGCGGCGGCGTGGTGCTGCTCTCTCCCGCCTGCGCTTCCTTCGACCAGTTTAAGAATTTCGAAGAGCGGGGAGATGTTTTTAGAAAGTTATTTAGTGCGTTGTAATAATGCAGAGAGTTTCCCTCTTGCGGGAGCTATTCCCGTGCATCGTTTCGTGGTTTCTTATGAAACTTGACCGCACCGATCAATCGTTTCTGGCGCACTGGTGGTGGACGGTGGATCGCTTCATGCTGTTCTTCCTGGTGCTTATCATGCTATTCGGCGTGGTGTTGATCATGGCGGCCAGCCCTCCGGTGGCCGAACGCATAGGGCTGCATTCGTTCCATTTCGTCACCCGCCATATGATCTTTCTGGCGCTTTCAGTGGCGGCGGTTATCGCCTGCTCCATGTTTTCCCCGGTGACGCTGCGACGGCTGGCGTTCATGGGATGCGCCGTATGCTTTATTTTGCTGATTCTGGTGCCGATACTGGGCGCCGAAGTCAAGGGCGCGCGGCGCTGGCTTTACATCGCGGGGTTTTCGCTCCAGCCCTCGGAATTCATGAAGCCGCTGTTTGTTGTGGTGACGGCGTGGATCCTCACGCTGCGCAATACGCGACGCGGATTTCCCGGTTTTTCCCTCTCGCTGGCGTTGGCGCTCATCATCAGCCTGCTGCTCCTGATCGAGCCAGATTTCAGCATGACGCTGATGACGCTGGCGGTGTGGAGCGCGCAGATTTTCATCGCCGGGCTGCATTTCTTCTGGATCGCCCTGGTGGCGGTGCTGTTCCTGCTCACGATCATCGTGGCCTACATTTATTTTCCCTATGTCGCCAGCCGCATCAATACGTTCCTCGACCCCGCGAGCGGCAATGATTACCAGACGGAGCGCTCGCTCCAGGCCATGACCAGCGGCGGCGTTTTCGGCCAGGGGCCGGGTGAGGGCGTCATCAAGAATATCCTGCCGGATTCGCATACCGATTTCATCTTCGCCGTGGCGGGGGAGGAACTGGGGCTGCTGGCCTGCCTGGTGATCGTGCTGCTTTACGCCTGCGTGATCGTGCGCGGGTTCCAGCGCATCTACGGCGAGAGCGACCTGTTCATCATTTATACGGTTTCCGGGCTTTTGGTGATGTTCGGGCTGCAGGCCTTCGTGCACATGGGCGTGGTGCTGAACATCCTGCCTAATACCGGCATGACGCTGCCTTTCATCAGCTACGGCGGCTCCTCGATGCTCGCCACGGCGCTGACGGTGGGGTTAGTGCTGGCCATGACGCGCCGCCGCTATGGCGTGGCCAAAAAACGAACGGTGAGGGTAGCATGACGGAAAACAGAATCATCGTATTGGCTTCCGGCGGGACGGGCGGGCATATTTTTCCCGCCGAGGCGCTGGCCGAGGAGTTGAAAGAGCGGGGCTGGCAGCCCGTTTTGATCACCGATCTGCGGCACGACCAGTATGCAGGCAAGGCTAAAAAGCCTTACGAGGCGCATATCATCCGTGCGGGAACGCTGCGCGGCGGCGTGCTGCGGCGCATCGCCGGAGTGCTGAATATCGCCATCGGCTGTTTCCAGGCGCGCACGCTGCTCAAGAAACTGAAACCCGCCGCGGTGGTTGGGTTCGGCGGCTACCCTTCCTTCCCCACCATGATGGCGGCGACGTGGATGGGGTTCAGAACCGCCATCCATGAGCAGAATTCCCGTTTCGGCAAGGTCAACGCCCTGCTGGCGCCAAGAGTGAACGCGGTGGCAACCTCGTTTCCCGAAGTGGCTGGCGCGGATGAAAAAATAAAAACAAAAGTCACGCTTACGGGAAATCCCGTGCGCCCCGCCGTGCGAACTTTACGCGCCTTGCCCTATTCCGAGCTGAACGAGGACGGCACGCTGCATATTCTGATTATCGGCGGCAGCCAGGGCGCTTCGGTATTCGCCGAGGTGATGCCGGAAGCGATTGCGCTGCTGCCGCAATCGTTGCGTGCGCGTCTGCGCATCGACCAGCAATGCCGCCCGGACGATGTAAAAATCGTGCGCAAGGCCTATGACGCGCTTGGCATCAACGCCGATATCGCGACATTTTTCCGCGATCTGCCGGTGCGATTGGCTTCGGCGCATTTAGTGATTACGCGCGCGGGCGCTTCGACCGTGGCGGAACTGGCGGTGGCCGGGCGGCCTTCCATTCTGGTGCCTTATCCCCATGCCACCGACGACCATCAGCGCGGCAACGCCACGGCGCTGGAAGACGCAGGCGGCGGCTGGGTCATGCCGCAGGATGCCTTCACTCCTACTGCGCTTTCAGCACGGTTGGAAGCGTTTCTCTCGCTGCCCTCCACCTTGAGCGAAGCGGCGGAGAAAGCGCGCTCTATCGGCCGTCCCGATGCCGCGAAATTACTGGCGGATGTGGTGGAAACATTGGCGGATTCCACATAATGAAGCAGCCAGGCGAGCGAAAACTACGCACCGTTCTGCTCTATACCTCCGGCCATCTTGGCAGCGCCATCATATTTAATCTATTACATGAAATGCCGGAGTTGGAAATTGTCGCGCTTATTAAAGCCAAGCCCCTTCCGCTCAGCGCGCGCGCCATACGCAAGCACCTGAAAAAGACGGGTTGGAGATTCGCGTGGCTGTTATTGTGGCAGCGTGTTATTCAGATGCTGGGGTATGGCGTTGTCTTATTATTGCCCGCTTCACAAGAAAGGAAAAGAATATATCCTGGGTGGTGGCTTGCGCGCAGGCTGCATATTCCTCTGAAGCGCATAGGCACTGTCAATAGCGAGCGATCGGAAGCGTATATTCGCGCTCTTGCGCCGGATTTGATCATTTCCGCTTATTTTAACCAGATCATAAAACCGAATATCATTGCGATTCCGCGCATTGGAATACTCAACATTCATCCCGGCTGGCTACCTGCTTATCGTGGCGCAATGAGCTATTTCTGGGTCTTGAAGAACGGCGAGGCATCGGCGGGCGTCAGCATACATTGGATTGACGAAGGCATTGATACGGGGACTTTGGTAGCAAGGAAAAGATTCAGATTGTTTCCCGGCGCAACGCAGCAGCAAGTGCTCGTGAAAACCGCTGTAATGGGGCATTATTTGATACGCCGCATCATTCGTGCGCTGGCGCAAGGCAGGAAACCGCGCTCACTCTCGATATCGGAGGATGAAGCGGCATATTATTCTCTTCCCGACATGGCGGCGTTCGATGCGTATTTCAATACGCGGCGTTTCTTCAGAATCCGCGACGTGTTGCGCTTTATGATCGAAGGCTTAACGTTACAAAAACCCTCCCAAAAAGCCTATGTGGTTTTGCTGCATGGTATTTTGCGCAGCGATTCCTCGATGCAAAAAATAGCCAGGGCATTGCGGCGGGAGGGGTACGAGGTGATTAATATCCGTTACCCTTCGCGCATAAAGCCGATAGAGGAGCTTGCCGGTTTTATTGATGCAATCATTCGTAAGAAATGCATCCAATCCGAGTGGAAGATGCATATAGTGACCCATTCGATGGGCGGCGTTATTGTGCGAGATATGCTGGGCTATATCCGCGCACCGGAAAATCTGGGGCGGGTTGTGATGCTGGCGCCGCCCAATAACGGCAGTGAAATAGCCGATGCTCTTAAGGATAATCCCCTGTACCAGAAATTATTTGGCCCTGCCGGACAGCAACTCGGCACAAAGCGCGGCGCTATTACCAAGAATCTTAGCTCGGAGGTGAATTTTGAGTTGGGAGTTATCATTGGGAATGCCGTTTTAAATCCTCTCGGCACCCTTTTTATACGGAAGGAAAATGACGGCACCATCTCAATAGAAAGCGCAAAACTGAAAGGGATGAAGGATTTCTTGATTATTCCCGCCACTCATAGCTTCATTACCTATAATAAAAAAGCTATAATGCAGACCATATATTTCTTACGGCATGGAAATTTTAGGCGAATAACTTTGGAATCCAGAAACACATGAACCCCAAACGTTTCCCCAACACTATCCCTCTCGATATAGGCACTATTCACTTGATTGGTATCGGTGGCATCGGCATGAGCGGGATTGCAGAGATTCTGCATAACCTTGGGTATAAGGTTAGCGGCTCGGATCAGGCCGAAGGCCCGAATATAGAGCGTTTGCGCGGCATGGGCATCGAGGTGATGATAGGCCATAATCCGGGGAACGTGGAAGGCAAGGCGGTGGTGGTGAAATCTACGGCGGTGCCGCTTACCAACCCGGAGATCGTGGCGGCGCGCAAGCGGAAGATTCCCGTGGTGCGTCGCTCTGAAATGTTGGCAGAATTGACCCGGTTAAAAGCCACTGTGGCGGTAGCGGGTACGCACGGTAAAACCACAACCACCTCGCTCATCAGCGCGTTATTCG
>CAZXYG010000038.1:0-10084 GCA_964644885.1 uncultured Rickettsiales bacterium | reverse complement strand
AGCAGGGTTTGATCCCACGGTTATTATCGGCGGGATTCTGAATTCACGCGGCACCAATGCTTATTTGGGGAAGGGAGACTGGCTGGTGGTGGAGGCGGACGAATCCGACGGTACTTTTATTCATATTCCCGCGACCATCGGCATCATTACCAATATCGATCCGGAGCATCTGGATTATTGGGGCGATTTCGATGCGGTGAAGGAGGCTTTTCGCACGTTCTTGGAAAACCTGCCGTTCTATGGTTTTGCGGTATTATGCAATGATCACCCCGAAGTGCAGCGGTTGATCGCTAAGGTCACGGACCGGCGCATACTTACCTATGGCATCGAAACGGATGCGGACGTGCGCGCGCGGAATATTGCAAGTTCTGTGGCCGGGTCCACTTTCGATGTGGCGTTTTCGTCCAGGCTGACGGGAAAGAAGGAAAAAATCATCAAGGGGCTTACGCTGCCCATTCCCGGGGTGCATAACGTGCTCAACGCGCTGACTGCCGTGGCCATCGCGCATGAACTGAAGATAAGCGATGCGGTGCTGGCCGACGCGCTTAGTAAGTTTTCCGGCGTTAAGCGGCGCTTTACCAAAACCGGCGAGGAAAACGGCGTCACCATTATTGACGATTACGGCCATCACCCGGCGGAGATTGCGGCTACGCTCTCGGCGGCGCGTAATGTGCTGGGCGAAGGAAAGGGAAGGGTGATTGCCGTGATGCAGCCGCACCGTTATTCCCGCCTGGAAAAACTATTCGGCGAATTCTGCAAATGTTTCGATAAGGCTGATAAGGTTCTGGTGACGGAAGTTTACGCTGCCGGAGAAAAGCCGAAGGAAGGCGTAAACCAGCAAACGCTGGTGCAGGGATTGAAAGAGCACGGTGCGGATGCGGAACCGGTGGCGAATTTTAATGAGTTGGTGTTCATAATCAAGAAGATAGCCAAACCCGGCGACATGGTGGTGTGCCTCGGTGCGGGCAGCATCACGCAATGGGCCTATGCCCTGCCGCAGGAACTGGCTGTCAAGAAGCAATCCTCCGGTGCGGCATGAAACCTGGACGCCTGCTCGCACGGCTGCCGGAAGTGCGAGGTAAATACCGCGCGCAGGCGGATTTATCAAAGATCAACTGGTTTAATGTGGGCGGTCCGGCGGAAGTGTTGTTTCGTCCGGCGGATATAGACGATCTCACGTATTTCCTGCTGCATAAACCGCAGGACGTGCCTGTGACCGTAATCGGCGTAGGCTCCAATCTTCTGGTTCGTGATGGCGGCATCAAAGGCGTGGTGATAAGGCTTGGGCAGGGGTTTACGCACGTCGTCGTCGAGGGCAACAGCATTCGTGCCGGGGCAGGTGCGCTCAGCCGGAACGTCGCGGCGGTGGCGCAACAGGCGGGAATCGCGGAGTTGGAATTCATGGTGGGGATTCCCGGTACGGTAGGCGGCGCGCTTGCCATGAATGCGGGGGCGTATGGATCTGATATATCTCAGATATTTATCGGCGCCAGGGCGGTGGATAGGAAGGGCGCGGCGCATGCGCTTACAGCAAAGGATATGCGATTCAGTTACCGTCATAGCGGCGTCGATCCCTCGTGGATTTTTATCGAAGGAATATTCAAGGGAAAACCTGGAAATTCACAGCAAATCCTGGAAAACATGCAGCGCATCATGGAGGAGCGCGAGCGCACGCAGCCCATCCGCACGCGCACCGGCGGCAGCACGTTCACCAATCCGCCGGGGAAAAAGGCATGGGAGCTGATTGACGCGGCGGGGTGCCGGGGGTTAGAAACCGGCAAGGCTAAGGTATCGGAAAAGCATTGTAACTTCTTGATGAACGCCGGGGGCGCCACGTCGGAAGATTTGGAGAAGCTTGGAGAAGAAATAAGAAAGCGCGTGAAGGAGCATAGCGGCATCACGCTGGAGTGGGAGATTAAGCGGGTAGGAGAAAAATAACCGCCGCTTTTTGCATTGAGAGGGATTGATGCGAAGATACTGACTTTTTTTTTTGACTGGGTTAATATCCGGCCCATTATGCCGAAGAGTAAAAAAACCAAGCCTGAGCGGGTGATTATTTTTGATACCACCCTGCGCGACGGCGAGCAATCCCCCGGCGCCACCATGAACCTGGAGGAGAAATTGCTTGTGGCCGAAGTGCTGGACGGCATGGGTGTGGATGTGATTGAGGCCGGATTCGCCATGGCCTCGCAGGGTGATTTCGAGGCGGTAAAGGCGATCGCCGAGCGCACCAAGAACGCCGTGGTGTGTTCGCTGGCGCGCTGCCGCCCGGAGGATATTGAACGCGCAGGCGAGGCGGTGAAACCTGCCAAGCGCAAGCGGGTGCATACCTTCATTTCCACCAGCGACATCCATCTCAAGCACCAGTTCAAGCTGACGCGCAAGGAGGTGCTGCCTATCATCACCGATATGGTGAAGATGGCGCGGCGCTATACCGATGACGTGGAATGGTCGGCGATGGATGCCACGCGCAGCGACCTGGATTATCTGTGCAAGGCTGTGGAAACGGCAATCAAGGCGGGCGCCACTACCATTAACTTGCCCGATACCGTGGGTTATGCCACGCCGGACGACATCACGCGCATGTTTACAACTGTCATGGATAAAGTGCCGGGTAGCGACAAGGCGATCTTTTCTTTCCACGGTCAGAACGATCTGGGGCTGGCTACCGCCAATACGCTGGCGGCGATTAAGGCTGGTGCACGGCAGGTGGAGGTCACCATCAACGGCATCGGTGAGCGCGCGGGCAACACGGCGCTCGAAGAAGTGGTGATGGCGCTGAAGACGCGCAAGGATCAGTTTCACGTTGCTATGAATGTGGATACCACGCATATTATGCGTGCCTCGAAGTTGGTATCGGGCATTACCGGCTTTGTAGTGCAAAACAACAAGGCGATCGTGGGCGCCAATGCGTTCGCGCATGAGTCGGGCATTCACCAGGACGGGATGCTGAAGCACGCCAATACTTATGAGATCATGACCCCGGAATCGGTGGGGCTAAAACATTCTAAGCTGGTTCTGGGCAAGCATTCCGGCCGTCATGCGTTCCGCGATAAGCTGAAGGAGCTGGGTTACAGCCTGGGCGATAATGCTTTGGAAGATGCGTTCAGCCGCTTTAAGGAACTGGCCGATAAGAAGAAGCAAATCTACGATGATGATGTTATTGCGTTGGTGGATGATCGCCTTGCTGCGAGCGGGCAGCGGGTGCAGTTCGTTTCGATTGCAGTGGCCTGCGGCTCGGTGGGCGCGCAGACCGCCGAGTTGGAATTGAAAATCGACGGCGTGACCAAAAAAACGCACAGCACGGGAAACGGCCCGGTGGATGCTACGTTCAAAGCCATACGGAAACTCGTATTGCACAAGGCAAAGCTCGCGCTCTATCAGGTGAGTGCGGTCACGGCGGGCATCGACGCGCAGGCCGAGGTCACGGTGCGGCTCGAGACGGAAAACGGTGCGCTGATCAACGGCAACGGCGCGGACGTGGATACCATCGTGGCTTCCGCCAAGGCCTACGTTGCAGCGCTCAACAAGCTGCTGGGCTACGAGGAAAAGATTGTGCCGGAACGTTCAGCGTTGTAGAGTGCCTAGCTGTTAGTTATGAGTTGTTGGTTGTTCGCTGATAGATCAGGTTGTTTTTTTAACAACTGACAACCGCCAACTGACAACAAAATTAGGAGGCTATTAATGTTCTCCCGCGTTCTCGGCTGGTTTTCTTCGGACATGGCGATTGATTTGGGCACCGCAAACACGCTGGTTTACGTAAAAGGCCGCGGGGTGGTGCTGAACGAACCTTCGGTGGTAGCCACAAAACGTATCAATGGCGCGGACATTCCCTACGCCTTCGGCCATGAGGCCAAACTGATGCTGGGCCGTACGCCGTCGGAAATCAAAGCCATCCGCCCCTTAAAGGATGGCGTGATCGCGGATTTCCGTGGCGCTGAGGAGATGATTAAGCATTTCATCCATGCCGTGCATCAGCGCAAGAGCTTCACCGGTCCGTTGATCGTGGTGTGCGTGCCTTCCGGCTCTACGCCTGTTGAACGCCGTGCTATCCAGGAAGCGGCGGAAAGCGCCGGAGGGCGTGAAGTTTACCTCATAGAGGAGCCGATGGCCGCGGCTATCGGCGCGGGGCTGCCTGTTAGCGAGCCGACCGGATCGCTCATCGTGGATATCGGCGGCGGCACCACGGAAGTGGCGGTGCTCTCGCTCGGAGGCATCGTTTATGTGCGTTCGGTGCGCGTGGGCGGCGACTTGATGGATGAATCCATCGTATCGTATATACGGCGCTATCATAATCTTCTGATCGGCGAATCCACTGCCGAGGAAATCAAAAAGACCATCGGCGCCGCGTGCCCGCCCGCCGAAGGCGAGGGTGAAAGAATGGAAATCAAGGGCCGCGATCTTATTCATGGCGTACCCAAGGAAATTACCCTGAGTGAAAGCCAGATCGCTGAAAGCCTTCAGGAACCGGTGGCACAGATCATCGAAGTGGTAAAAGTGGCGCTTGAAGCCACGCCGCCTGAATTATCCTCTGATATTGCCGACAAAGGCATCGTGATGACCGGCGGCGGCTCGCAATTGCGCACGCTTGACGAAGTCATCAAGCGCGCCACCGGCCTGCCCGTCTTCGTCGCTGACGATCCGCTTACCTGCGTGGCGCGAGGCACCGGCAAGGCCATGGAGCAGCCGGAGAAATTCAAGCACGTGCTGTTCCGGCAGGATTAAGCGCGTCACCCCGATTCCCGCTTGCGCCGGAAGGGCGCCTGTGGCAAGAACGATCCTATCATGACGCTCGTCGCTGAAAAAACAGCCGAAGCCGCGGCGGCTACGCCGATGATGCAGCAGTACCTCGCTATCCGGCGGGAACATGAGGGCTATCTCTTGTTTTACCGCATGGGCGATTTTTATGAATTATTTTTCGATGATGCCGTCAAAGCTTCGGCGGCGCTCGACATTGCGCTCACCAAGCGTGGCAAGCACGAAGGCGACGATATTCCCATGTGCGGCGTGCCGGTGCATAGCCATGAGAGTTATCTTCAGAAGTTGATTCGCTATGGTTTCAAGGTGGCGATATGCGAGCAGGTGGAAGATCCGGCGGAGGCTAAAAAACGCGGCTATAAATCGGTGGTAAAGCGCGAAGTGATCCACATCGTCACTCCTGGCACGTTGACCGAGGAATCTTTATTGGATGCGAAAACGTCCAGCTATCTCGCCGCGTTGGCGCAGGCGGAAGACAAGCTGGCGCTGGCATGGATCGATATTTCCACGGGGGAGTTCGGCACCACGGAAATCGCGCCGCAGGCGCTTGCCACGGAACTTTCGCGCCTGGACGCTAAGGAAATCCTCATTCCCGATACTTTTCTCTCTGATACGCTTCTTTATGCCTCGCTGGAGGAATGGCGCTCATCCTTAACGCCGCATGTGCCTAGTTTTTTCGATAGCGCACGCGCCGAACGGCGGCTCATGCGCTTCTATGGCGTGGTTACCCTGGATGGATTCGGCGAGTTATCCCGCGCCGAGATCGCCGCGTGCGGCGCGCTGATCGAATATATCGACCTGACGCAGAAAGGCGCGCTCCCGCGCCTTAACCCGCCGCGCCGCTTCGATCGCCGGCGGCATATGGTGATTGATGCCGCCACGCGCCGGAACCTGGAGTTATTTTTTACGCTTTCCGGCGAGCATCAAGGCAGCGTGCTGAGTCTTATTGATAAGACCGTGAGCAGTCCTGGCGCGCGGTTGCTGCGTTCCTATCTCGCCGCGCCGCTCACCGATCCTGCCGCTATTCGTGAACGGCTGAATGGAGTGAAATTTTTTGTAGATGATGCGGCGCTGCGAAATTCTCTCCGCGTCCTTTTCCGCCAGGCGCCGGATATGGAACGGGCGCTTTCGCGCTTGTGCATGGGGCGCGGCGGACCACGCGATCTTACCGCTTTGCGTGACGGGTTGGAGCGGTCAAGCAGTGCAGTGGCGTTGTTTGAATCGGCGGATGGCGTCCCCGGCGCCATTCACGCGAACCTTGGCCATTTGCGTGGGCACGACGCGCTGGCGAGCGTGCTGCGTGGAGCGCTTAAGGACGAAGTAGGCTTCAGATTGCAGGAAGGCGGCTTTATCCGTGAGGGGTATAACGAAGAGCTGGATGGGTATCGGGGATTGCATGCGCGCGGCCATGAACATAAGAAAGCGTTGGAAGAAAAATATAGAAAAGAAACCGGCGTTGAGCGCCTGAAGATTGCGGAGAATAACCTTATCGGCTGGTATGTGGAAGTCTCGGCGCAGCATATTTCCAAAATGCCTGAGACATTCCGTCACCGCCAGACGCTTGCCAGCGCCGTGCGGTTTTCCACGCCGGAATTGCGCGAACTGGAACAGCAAATCATCCACGCCGCTGATCGCGCGCTGAACCTGGAGTTACGATTATTTGCCGAATTGGTGGAGACGGTGGTGAAGGATATTGAGCGCGTTCGCGCCTGCGCGCGTGCGCTTGCGGGGCTGGATGTATTGTCGGCGCTGGCGGAACTCGCCGCCGAAGCGGATTATTGCTATCCGGAAGTGGATGATTCCATCGCGTTCCTGATGGAGGAGGGGCGGCATCCGGTGGTTGAGGCCGTTTTGCGCCGAGCCGGCGGGGAGAAATTCATCGGCAACGATTGCAATCTGGGCGAGGGTAAGCGGCTCTGGCTGCTCACGGGCCCCAACATGGCAGGCAAGAGTACGTTTCTGCGCCAGAATGCGCTGGTCGCGGTTTTAGCGCAAATAGGCTCTTTTGTGCCGGCGAAAGCGGCGCATATCGGGGTGGTGGATCGGTTGTTCAGCCGGGTAGGGGCCTCCGACGATCTCGCGCGCGGCCATTCCACGTTCATGGTGGAAATGATCGAAACGGCGACGATCCTGAATCTGGCTACGGAACGCTCGCTGGTGATCCTGGATGAAATCGGACGCGGCACGGCGACTTATGACGGGCTTTCGATCGCGTGGGCGGTGGTGGAGCATCTGCATGACGCAAACCGCTGCCGCGCATTGTTTGCCACGCATTATCATGAACTCACGGCGCTGGCCGCGCGGCTTTCCCATCTCGCCTGTCATGCCATGAAAGTGAAGGAATGGAAGGGATCGGTGATCTTTCTGCATGAAGTGATGCCCGGCGCCGCCGACCGCTCCTATGGCATTCACGTCGCGCGCCTTGCCGGGTTGCCGCCGGAAGTCATACAACGCGCGGAAGCGGTGCTCGCCATGATTCAGCAAAGCGAAAATGGCCGGCTCTCGCTCGACCTGCCGCTTTTCTCCGCCATGCCGCAGTGTAAGGAAATCTCTCCGTCCGGTTTCAGCGAAAGCGAAAAATCGGCGCTGGAGCGTCTAAAAGCTCTGGATATGGACAGCCTCACCCCGCGCCAGGCGCTGGAAATGCTTTATGAACTGAAAGGAGGGTGAGGGGGAGCAAGCTCTTAAAGTTAACGAGAAGCTTGCGGTTTCTTAATGGCAGTGCCGGCGGGTTGATTGATCTTATGCACCTCATCTAATGCGGCCACGACCGCGTCAGAAACTGCAACCCGCAGAGTGCCAAGAAGTGGCTTTAAGTTATCCGGAACGCCGTCTGGCACTTTGTTTTCCTCAATAGCCTTAATTATAAGAGACATTCCTGGTATTTTTAGGTATGCTGCGAAATTAAACATAACGTCACGGACGGCTTTTATTTCTGCTGCGGTAACTTCTTTATCAAGCGTTATCTTTTTTTCCTCAACTAGATTGTTAACAATGGCTGCTGCCGCAAATCTGCAATATTCATTTGTTTCATTTATTCCATCTTTTTTATCGACATCGGCAAATACCGTAGGATTTAACAACTTTTTATCGGACATAATAACCTCCATTACCATATATATACATCATAGCAGCATAAGGTTAATAAATCGTTAATAAAATTGAAAAACATTAACTACCACTTTGCATGGTGATAAAGATACAGGGAATAGAAGATAAGCGCCTGAAATGCAGCACAAGTTAAAGGGAGAATAAAAAGACCGGCGCTGTGCCGCTGGTTTCTCTTCTTTTACGCCACCCTCACTCGGCATTCTCCCCCAGCTCTAGATAGGCACCGTTTTGACGAGGTGGGCGTTTGCCAGCGTTTCAAATTCCTTCGGCTCCAGCCAGGGTAGCTGTTTGGAAGGATTGTCGAACTCGTTGAGATAAACGAATTTTGGCCCGGCGGTCTTGAAATAAAGCATTCCTTTCCGCAGGCGGATGGATTTACCCTGCTTGGTGAGTCCATTGTAATCATTCGTGCATTCATAAACGGCGTCGGGCGTTAGCATGATTTTCTCCTTTCTATTGCGCCGACCAGCCGCCATCCACCGGCAACGCCGCGCCGGTGAGCGTGCCGGCGGCATCGCTGCATAAAAACTTCGCCAATTCCGCAAGCTGCCCGATTTCCACAAAGTGCTTGACGGCGTGGTTCTTGAGCAGCACTTTCTCCACGACCTCCGCTTCCGAAATGCCGTGGGTTTTGGCTTGGTCGGGGATTTGTTTTTGCACCAACGGCGTATTGACATAGCCGGGGCAGATGGCGTTGCAGGTAATGCCGAAGGGCGCAAGATCGAGCGCCGCTACCTTGGTAAGCCCTACCATTCCGTGCTTCGCCGCCACATAGGCGGCCTTGTAAGCCGAAGCCACCAGCCCGTGCACAGAGGCGATATTGATGATGCGGCCCCATTTTTTTCTTTTCATGCCCGGCGCCGCGGCCTTGATGGTATGAAACGCCGAGGAAAGATTGATGGCCAGAATGGCGTTCCATTTATCCTCACGGAATTCGTCGATAGGCTGCACGTGCTGGATGCCTGCGTTATTTATTACTATATCCACGGCGCCGAAGGTTGTAATCGCTTCCTGCATCATGGCGCGGATTTCTTCCGGCTTGGACATGTCCGCCGGAGAATAATGCGCGGTTACCCCATGATTTTTCTCCAGGGATGCGCGGATGGTTTCGATTTCCTTAGCATCGCCGAATCCGTTCAGCATCACGTTGACGCCTTCCTGAGCGAATGCTTGCGCCATCCCCAGGCCGATGCCGCTGGTGGAACCCGTGATAACCGCTGATTTTCCCTTAAACATGCAATGCCATTGTGTGATGCATAAGCGTTATATCATAAAATAATAGCCGTCAACGCATGGGATCAGCTTTTACTTTTCTTCCTTATTTTCCGCCAATAATTCAAGAACTGCCTGCCGCACCGCGACGCCCAGCTCCACCTGCGTGAGAATAACGCTGCGCTGAATGTCGTCCGCCACCTCGCTGCCGATTTCAATACCACGGTTCATTGGGCCGGGGTGCATAATGAGCGCGTCGTCTTTCGCAAAGCGCAGCTTGTCCACGCTGAGGCCGTAAAGTTTGTAATATTCACGCATGGAAGGAATATAGGTGGCGCTCATGCGTTCCTTCTGCAGACGCAGCATCATAATGGCGTTTACGTTTTTCAGCCCCTTTTCCATGTTGGTATAGGCTCGGGCGCCCAGTGATTCAATATGCGGTGGCATGAGAGTCGGGGGAGCGATAACTCGTACCTCAGCGCCCAGCGTCGTAAGCAGATAGATGTTGGACCGTGCAACGCGGCTGTGCATGATATCGCCGCAGATGGCGACGTTAAGCCCTTTAAAGTTTTTGCCGCGCGTGCGGATGGTGAGCGCATCGAGCAGCGCTTGCGTGGGATGTTCGTGGCTGCCGTCGCCGCCGTTGATGACCGAGCAGTTGACTTTATTCGAAAGCAGCAATGGCGCGCCGCTTTCCGGGTGACGCACGGCGATGAAATCCGGATGCATGGCACTCAGCGTGGCGGCGGTATCGAGCAGGGTTTCACCCTTATTGACCGCCGAAGCTTCCACCTGCATATTGATGACATCCGCTCCCAGGCGCTTGCCGGCAAGCTCGAACGAGGTGCGCGTGCGCGTGGAGGATTCAAAAAACAAATTGATGAGCGTGCGGCCCCTGAGGACGGATTGTTTTTTGTTGGCGCGCCGGTTGCGAGCAATGCAGGTTTCCGCGCGATCGAGAATGCCATTGATATCCTTGGCGCCCAGGCCCTCGATGCCCAGC
>CAZXYG010000037.1:8081-19247 GCA_964644885.1 uncultured Rickettsiales bacterium | reverse complement strand
ATTTTTCCATATGTGGCAACAGATTGGAATTCCGGGCAGTCAGAGAAGAGAAAAAAGTGTGTAGCTTTTTAGCCTCCGCATGAACCCCACCACCTCTTTGTCGCAGCGTATGTCGGCGGGAGTGACGGGCTGTTTGAGGGCGATGCCGGAGAGGGATTTGCAGCGTGAAAGCGCGACGTATAGCTGCCCGGCGGCGAACGCGCCGGTGCCAAGATCGATGATGACGCGCTCCAGCGTCTTGCCCTGGGCCTTGTGGATAGTGATCGCCCAAGCGAGCATCAGTGGGAATTGCGTATAGGTGCCGAGTTCTTTTTCCACGATTTTGCCGGTGGATTTATCGAGCTCATAGCCGATGGTTTTCCATTTCTCGCGTTCGACTTCATGGGTGATGTCGCCGACACGCACGGTAATAGATTCCGCCGCCAGCTTCTCCACCACGCCGATGGTGCCGTTGACCCAGCTTCCTTCGCTGTCGTTTTTGACGAACATTACTTGCGCGCCGGGCTTAAAGGTTAATTCCTCCGGCGCGGGCAACCGCAGGCCCTTCATCCCGAACTCGCCGCTGATTTTTCCTGCATAGTTGCGCGGGCTGCCGGACAGCTTGAATAGCTTCTCCGTATTGATGTCCTCCGCCAGCGCGTTGGTGGTGGTGAGCACCAGTGTGCCCGGCGCGGGCGCGGCCTTTTCGATGACGCGGCTGTTGAGCGCCTCCAGTGCGATGGTGTCGCACGTTCCAGCGCGGATGGCATTCAGAATCTGAATGAAGGCCGCGTCGTTCTGGCGGTGAATAGTGTTGAACTGCATCGGTTTGAAACCAGCGCTCTCGTAGGCATGCGTGCAGAAGAAAAACGATGAACGATAATACTGGCCGTAAAAGGCTTTTTCTTCCGTCGATACCACCGGCGGTAGCTGGAAAAGATCACCGATGACGCAGATTTGCACGCCGCCGAAGGGCTGATTATTCTTGCGCGCGAAGCGCAGCGTGTGGTCGATGCCGTCAAACACGTCGGCGCGTACCATCGAAATTTCGTCGATGATAAGCAATTCCAATTCCTTGAAGATGCGCCTGCGGCTGGGCTTGAATTCGCGCACATTGACGAAAGCAGGCTTCTGACGAAAGCAGGCTTCAGGCGGAAGAAGGAATGAATCGTTTGCCCCTGCACATTAAGCGCCGCCACGCCGGTGGGCGCGACTACAGCGATCTCCTTCTCGGTATTATCGCGGAAATAGTGCAGGAAGGTGGATTTCCCCGTCCCTGCCTTGCCGGTAAGAAACACATTCTGCCGTGTATTTTCCAACAGGTCAAAGGCTTCCGAGAATTCACGCGTGATCCTGGGCGCTTTGGTTTTTTCGACAATGGCGGCAGCAGTTTGCATCATGCGATCATCCTACCTGATACCCCAGCCGTTCATAGCCTTTTCTGCGTTTGTCGGCCATTTTGGAGAGCATGGGAATAGCGGCATCGACGTAATCATAGATGATGACCTGCTTCTTGGCATGATGCAAACGGTGCAACCGCCCGGCATATTGCGCCAGCGTGCCGTGCCAGGAGATCGGCATGGCGAGGAACAGCGTGTCCAGGCGGGCGTCGTCGAATCCTTCGCCGATATAGCGCCCGGTGGCGATGACCAGACGCTCTTCCGATTCGGGGATGGCGGCGAGTTGCTCTCTGACCAGGGCACGCTGCTTCGCCGTCTGGCCGCCGACCATGACGACCACATGCTTGCAGAATTTCGACAGCCGCTCCGCCAGCGCCGCCGCGTGATCCTTGCGCTCGGTGAGAATCAGCGGATTGTGCTTGGCTTCTAGCGCCTTCAGTACGTCCTCGAATAACATAAGGTTTCGCGCTTCGTCAGCGGCAACGGCGGCGTAAAGCTGCTGGATCGTGGGTTTCTGCTCGCCCGGCAGGATGAATTGCAGTGAGGTAGGGCGCGTAATCACCTGATGCGTAAAAGGCCGCAGCGCCGCCTGCTGCTTGGCATCCACTTTGTAGCGGATCGGCCCACACTGCATGAAGATGATGGGATGGTGGCCGTCCTTGCGCGTAGCTGTGGCCGTTAAGCCCAACACATATTTGCCCTTGAACGCCTGCGCCACCGCCTCGAAGCTGATGGCGGAGAGATGGTGGCATTCATCGACAATGAGCTGACCGTAAGCCGCCACGATGTTATCGACGATGTTCTTTCGGACAAGGCTCTGGACCAGCGCCACGTCGATGCCGCCGGTGGGCTTGCGCTTGCCGCCGCCGATCATGCCGATTTTTGTCATGCGGAATATCCAGAAACGTCCGCAGCCGTTCGATCCATTGCTCCAGCAACTGGCGGCGATGTACCAGCACCAGCGTATTAGTTTGGCGTGCTGCGATGATATGCGCTGCCACAACGGTTTTACCGAAGGCGGTGGTCGCCGCCAGCACGCCAGTTTCGTATTTCAGCACGGCTTTGACTGCCTGTTGCTGTTCCGGCAGCAACTCGCCGATAAATTGTGTTTGGAGCGCTTTGCCTGCATATCGCTTATCCTCTACTTTAGCCTTGATGCCGAGGGATTTGAGTAGCGTAAGAGCATCGTCTGCGCAGCCACGCGGCAGGCCGATATGCTGCGGAAAATCCTCGGCACAGGCGATGATGCGCGGCTTGCCAAAGGTAGGCAGGCGCATGGCCTGCGCGAGATAGAATTCCGGATTCTGGAACGCCGCCAGTCGGATCAGCTTGTTTTTCAACGCGGGCAGCAAATCGGTCTTGGCAATGTAAAGTTGATTGCCTAATACCAGCTCGACGGCGGTGGGCAGCTTCTGGTCGATGGGGATAAGCCTTCGGCACCATCACCGGCGAGCAGCTTCTCCAGCTCGTCGGGATCGAATCCGGTAATATCCAGATCATAGCCCAAGTCGCGGATTTCGTTAAGTTCGATAGCGAGCAGTTCGTCAATCCATTCCGCTTCTTCGTGCGTGCGATTGTCGGCGATGCGGTACGCTTTGATTTGCGCGGGTGTGAGATCGTCCGCGATTTTTATCGGAATCTCTTTCATGCCCAGCTGCTGTGCGGCCAGCAGGCGTGTGTGGCCCGCGATTACAACGTAATCGGTATCAACGACGATCGGCTGCTGCCAGCCGAACTCCTTGATGCTACCGGCCACCTTCGCCACCGCGTGCTCGTTGCGGCGCGGGTTTCGGGCGTAGGGAATTATCTTTTCAATGGGTACAGTTTCTATACGCATGATGCTGTTTTCCTTATTAAAAATGGCATTTCGTTCCCATTTCGTTTTCTAAAATGATGTTTTGCCGATAAATCAATGAGTTACATCAGAAAAAACGAAACGAAATCGAAACCAGAAAGTTATGGCTGGCGGTAAGCCGCGCCTCGCGCCCCCGCATACAAATTCGCTAGGAAGGACCCGCGAGTTAACCGCGCAAAGTGGCTGTGGCTGGGGGTTACAGGGCGATGCCTCGCCGCGCACCGCATCCAGCCGCGCAAAGTGTTCTTATCTTTCAATGTGTTGTGCACTCGTTGACAGGTTTTGTGCAGGGTTTGGCCTGCGGCGTGCACGTTTCCGCCAAAAAAGTGCGCCGACCACTGGGGATCGGCGCTACGAGGGGTTGTCAACAGGGAGGCGGAGTTGGAAGAGAAGAAACTTTAAACGCACTTTGCGCGATTATATTGAAGTCAATATCAGGTAGGCGCACCAACGTCAAGAGAAATCTTCTTAGTAATCAATATGTTGAGAGCTTACCCTAACTTGCCACGGAGGGGTTGAGAGCGATCAAGCATTCCTGCGGGATGTGGATTTGTAGGCATCTGCAAGCTCATCCAGCGCCTCGCGCAGGCGGATCATACCGTAACCTTTGCGCCAGCCTTTTGCTCCCTCATAATCGATTAGATTGGATTCCTTGCAGCAGATCTCTTCCACAATTTCCTGCGAGCCTCTGCTAAGTTCCTTCATCACGCGCGTGTGCTGGTGGATGGCGTGCATGATTGCTTCCACTGGATGCAGGCCCACGTTGATGCTGGTTTGCACGCGCACGGCATCGAGCGGCGTGGAGAGATTGCCCCTTGCACTCAAAGCTAGTTTCGACAGATGAGAAGCCGAAGACCGTTATGATTAAAGCAGCCAAGACAACAAAGATCGCAGTTATTTTCGAAGCCATAAAATTCCATTATTTTATTCTTATTACATAAAACTTTTCTCTGGAGATAGCTGTGCACTTATTTTCTCACGAGTGCACAGCCTCGGCGGAGAACAACTTGTACAAGAGAATTAAGCTATGCCTAAAACCACTCCAATTTCAGGTTAAGTTACTCATAATCCAGTAGGATTACAAGAAGTGATTAACCCGCTGATTAGCCTTCACAACACCTAGAAAACTTCAGGCTTCTTCCAAGTGCTGCGTACTGGAGAAGGCTTCTTCTGGCATTTGAAGGCTGGCGGAGAGGGAGGGATTCGAACCCTCGATACGGTTTTGCCGTATACACACTTTCCAGGCGTGCGCCTTCGACCGCTCGGCCACCTCTCCGTGCCAGGTTTCAGGCATCGAAAGCCAGAAACCGGAGGTATTCATATAATCGCCAAGGCTGCTTTTGTCATGCGTTTTTGCTTGTGCTATAAGGATCTCCATGACCAAAAACAGACTTGCCGCATTGTTCCACATGAAAACGCCGCTGGTAGCGGCGGCGTTTTCCGATGACGTCACCGCGCCGGAAATCGCCGCCGCGCGCGCGCAGGGAATGCACATCGCCGAGCTGCGCATAGATCGCTTCAAGAAACAAGACGCGCGCCATGCGCTGCAAACAGCCGCGCTGTTCAAGGACGTTCCCTTGATCGCCACCATCCGCTCAAAGGCCGAAGGCGGCGCATGGGAAGGCTCGGAAAAGGCACGGCTCACTCTGTTTCAGGCACTCGCTCCTGAAGCGGACGCCTTGGATATTGAGCTTTCTTCGGGTAAAATCCTGGCCGACGTCATAAACGCCGCGCATAAAAACAATGCGCTTGCCATCGTCTCTTTTCATGATTTTTCAGGCACGCCGCCCGGCGGAGCGCTGGCGGACATTATAAAAAAAGCAAAAGCGGCGAAGGCAGATATCGTCAAAATCGCCACAACGGCAAATACGCCGGACGATGTGCGGGTGCTCACGCGCCTGCTGCTCGATCACCCGGATGAAAGGCTGATCGTGATCGGCATGGGACCGCTGGGCGCGATTACCCGCCTCGCCTTCCCCGCCTATGGCTCGCTGCTTACCTTCGCGTCCGTAAAAAACCCTACGGCGCCGGGCCAGATGCCGTTGCAGACAGTGCGATCATATCTCCAGGCACTCTACCATTAGCTATATATGGAATATGGACAGCGTCCGCAAAGCCATTATGATGGCCGCATGGCAGCCGAAAAACCCATCGTTATCGCCGTGCCCAAGGGGCGCATATTGGGAGAGCTTCAACCGCTTCTCGACCGCGTGGATATTCGCCCGGAAGCGGGTTTCTACGATGAGTTTTCCCGCCAGCTTGCCTTCTCCACCAACCGCAAGGATGTAACCATTATCCGCGTGCGCAGTTTCGACGCGGCCACCTTTGTGGCGTTCGGCGCGGCGCAGCTTGGCATCGCCGGGAACGACGTGCTGATGGAATTCGACTATCCTGACATATACACGCCTGTGGATCTGGGCATCGGCAAATGCCGCATGGCGTTGGCCGCGCCATTGGCGTTCGCCGAGGATAAGGAATTCTGGCATGCAAGCCACGTGCGCGTCGCCACCAAATACGTCAACGTCACGCGGCGTTTCTTCGCCGAGCGCAACATACAGGCGGAGTGCATCAAGCTGAGCGGCGCGTTAGAGCTTGCTCCCACCTACGGCCTCTGCCGCCGCATCGTCGATCTGGTGAGCACGGGAAAAACGCTTGCAGCCAACGGGCTCAAGGAAGTGGAAACCATCGCGCACGTCACATCGCGGCTGATCGTGAACCGGGGCGCGTTTAAAACGCGAAGCGGCGAAATCGGTCTGCTGGTACAGG
Source organism: uncultured Rickettsiales bacterium (assembly GCA_964644885.1). Lineage (GTDB taxonomy): Bacteria > Pseudomonadota > Alphaproteobacteria > Rickettsiales > JACKKO01 > CAZXYG01. The sequence continues at coordinate 13,247 of CAZXYG010000037.1, read as the reverse complement.
CTTTTGCCGAAGCGGCGGAGACACATGCCTAAAACACTTCATAGCGCCGATAACGGTTTTGAACAGGAGCTTGAAAACTACCTGAGTCTCGCGAACAAACCGCATTCGGAAGTCACGCGAAAGGTAGCCGCGATTCTTGCCGATGTGGCGAAGCGCGGCGACGCGGCGCTCATCGAATACACGCGGAAATTCGATCATCCGGAAGCCACGGTTGAAACATTGCGCATCAGTGAAAGCGAAATGGAAGAGGCCGAGCGGCAATGCGCGCCGGAACTGCTGGAAGCGCTGGGCCTCGCCTGCCAGCGCATTGAGGCCTATCACCGCAAACAACTGCCCGCGGATGTACGCTATAAGGATCCTGAGGGCATCACCTTGGGGTGGCAATGGCGGCCTATCGAAGCCGTGGGGCTCTATGTGCCGGGCGGCAAAGCGTCCTATCCCAGCTCGGTGCTGATGAACGCAATCCCGGCCCGCATCGCCGGAGTAACGCGCATGGTTGTAGCCGTGCCCGCGCCGAAAGGAGAGCTCAATCCCCTGGTGCTGGCGGCAGCGAGGATTGCCGGCATCCATGAAATCTACCGCATCGGGGGCGCGCAAGCCATCGCGGCGCTTGCCTATGGCACCAAAACCATCCCTCGGGTGGATAAGATCGCCGGTCCGGGCAATGCGTTCGTGGCCGAGGCCAAACGCCAGCTTTACGGGCACGTCGGCATCGATATGGTCGCCGGGCCATCGGAGATTCTGGTGATCGCGGATGGAAGCTGCAATGCGGAGTGGATCGCCGCCGATCTGCTTTCGCAGGCCGAACACGACGTCCAAGCGCGTTCCATCCTCATCACCGATAATGCGGCATATGCGGAACACGTGGAGCAGGAAGCGGAACGCATTCTCTCTTTTCTGCCGCGCGCCCATATCGCCAAGATTTCATGGAACGAGAATGGATTGATTATCCTTACCCAAGACCTGCATAAAGCCGTGGAAATTTGCAATCGCATCGCGCCGGAGCATGCGGAAATCGCCACCGAGGAGCCGGAAGCGCTGCTGCCTGCGCTCCGCCATGCCGGAGCGATCTTTCTGGGCCATCGCACGCCGGAGGCGATAGGAGATTACACCGCAGGGCCAAGCCATGTGCTGCCAACCGCAGGCAGCGCACGATTTTCTTCAGGACTCTCAGTGCTTGATTTCATGAAGCGCAGTTCCATCGTAGGCTGCGACGAAGCAGGCTTCAACGCTTTAGCCGAAGCCACCACGAAGCTCGCGGAAGCTGAGGGCCTGGGCGCACATGCATTATCGGTGGCTCGGCGAGCCGGCATCATTATGGACGGCAAGAAATAACCACAGTCATTTTCTGGAGCGTTGTGCAACAACGCCGCGCATGCTAGCATCGCGCTCCATGAATGCGCGCATACCACGCACCGCCGGTTTTTCCCTGGTGGAAATAGCTTTTGTGTTAATCATCGCTGGCATATTCGTAGCGGGTGTAGTGGTCGGGCGCGATTTGATCGCAAGCAGCCGGGTGGTGCGCGTAATCAAGGAACAAGAAGCATGGCAGGCGGCGATCAGCGGGTTCCGGGAGCGTTATGAAGATCTGCCGGGCGACATGACGGATGCAACCACTTATTGGAGCGGCGCCACCGCTAATGGGAATGGAAACAGGCAAATCCTGTGGACAGGCGGCGAAGGGCCGCAAGCATGGTATCAACTCGAGCAATCAGGATATATCCCGCCACTCGGCATGACGGGTACGGCAACATCAAACCTGGCAGTGATAGGCACCAACGTGCCCAACTCCGCTTTCCGGAAAAGCGCGGGATGGTACATCCATTACGATGCCGCCAAGGGCGGAAATCATCTGGGTTTTGGAGAAGGCGATGCCGCTTCCGTAAACGATACGGCTGCCATCATGCCTACTCAGGCCTACCGCGTCGATAAAAAACTTGATGACGGCGATCCCGCCAGCGGCCACGTGCGATCCTCCGGCGACAGCAGTTGCGTAAACGCCGGGGAATATGTGCTTTCGGGCGGGACAGTCGAAAGTATAACCTGTGCGATGACATTTGTTATCGCCGCGGGCACAACTTTGTAGGACGAAATGCGTACACACGGCTCAAAAGGCTTCACCTTGGTGGAACTGGCGGTGGTTCTGGTTATTGTCGGCGTGCTGGTGACAGTTGTGCTGATCGGACGGCAGCTTATGGACGGCGCGCGCATCCGCGCCATCATTACGGAACAGGAAAAATACCAGCCTGCAATCAAAGCCTTCCTGGAAAAATACCGGGAGTTTCCGGGCGATCTTTCGGATGCGCAAAGCTATTGGGGAAGCGCCGTTAACGGCGACGGCGACGAGATGGTGGAATGGTCAACAGATGAGAGCGTGCAGGCCTGGTACCAACTCGAACAGGCCAATATTTTGACGCAAGGCGGCATGAGCGGCACCGCAACCAGCCATACGGCGGTGGTAGGCACCAACGTGCCGCGCTCGGCGCTCGCTGACAACGCCGGATGGTATATGGACTATACGGCTGGCTTTGGAAATCATTTTGGATTGGGCGCGCAGGATACCTCCGGCATTAATGATGTTGCGGCGCTTAGCGGAATCATCGCAAAGGATATTGATAAGAAACTAGATGACAGCAAGGCTAACACAGGCAGAGTTCGCGGAGCAAGCGGCGCCGATTGCCATTCAAGCGGCGCGTATACGCTCTCCGGCTCGTCGGCCGGCGTGGCGGCATGCACCATGCAATTCTTATTTGTTACGGAGTAGAGCATGATGAAACACGCACGTGGTTTTACCATCGTTGAGATAGCCATTGTGATGGTGATCGTTGCCCTTGTTATCAGCGCAATTCTCGCGGCACGCTTTGTCATCGAGGCCGCCAAAGTACATACTATTGTAAAGGAGCACGGATTGTTCCAGAACACCGTCACCGCGTTCAAGGAAAAATACGGCGAGTTGCCCGGAGACATGGGAAATGCCACATCTTATTGGGCCTCCGCAGCCAACGGCAACCGCGATCAGAAAATCCGCTGGGCCGATGGCTCGGCGCCGAAAAAGGAGGGCCCGCAGGCATGGTATCAGCTTGAGCAGTCCGGCATGCTTTCGGGCGGAGGGTTCAGCGGCAGCTCTACTTCCGACGTGGCAGCGACGGGTACCAATATACCGGATTCCGCTGTTGCAACGGGAAGCGCCGGGTGGTTTCTTGACGAAGACGCCACCTATACGATCGGAACAGCGCTGGGATTAGGCCGGGCGGACGGCACGGGGCTGAACGATTCTCCTATCCTCAAGGCAGAGGATGCATTGCGGGTGGACCGAAAACTGGACGACGGCAAACCAAGCAGCGGCACCGTACGAGGCATCGGCGCCAATTGCATAGATACCGGAGCATACGATGCAGACGGCGCCAATAAAAGCAGCGAAACTTGCATGCTGCGCTTCGGCCTGCACGCAACAATCCACAACAAAGATCTGAATTAAACCGCCTGTTGTTTTACGGTTTTAATGAAAAGGGTAATGGCTCCGCCCTTGACGGAGACGGAAATTAAACTGTTCTCCGGCGGAGCGTTTTCGAGCAGCATGCTGGCGAGCCTGTTCTGCAATTCGCGCTGGATGACCCGCTTCAGGGGCCGTGCGCCATAGACCGGGTCGTAGCCCTTCTCGGCCAACCATGCGATCGCCCTGTCGTCAAGCTTCAGTTGCAGGCGGCGCTGCTCCAGCCGCCTCGCCAGGTGCGCGATCTGAATCGTCACGATTTCGCTCATCTGCTCTTTCTGCAGGCGATTGAACAAGATAATTTCATCGAGGCGGTTCAGGAATTCCGGGCGAAAGGCACGGCGCACCACCTCCATAACTTCCTCGCGCACGCTGTCGCTTGGCTCGCCTTCCTTGAGATTCGCCAGATATTCGGAGCCGAGATTCGAGGTCAGGATGATAATAGTGTTGCTGAAATCGACTTTATGGCCCTGGCCATCGGTGAGGCGCCCGTCATCCAGTACCTGCAGCAGAATGTTGAATACATCGGGATGCGCCTTCTCCACCTCGTCGAACAGTATTACTTGATAGGGGCGGCGACGCACCGCTTCGGTCAGCGTGCCGCCTTCCTCGTAGCCAACATAGCCCGGCGGCGCGCCCACCAGCCGCGCCACCGCATGCTTCTCCATGTATTCGGACATGTCCACACGCAAGAGCGCTGCCTCGTCATCGAAAATATAGAAGGCAAGCGACTTGGCGAGCTCGGTCTTACCCACGCCGGTCGGGCCTAAAAACAAGAACGCACCGAGTGGGCGAGTTTCTTCTTGCAGCCCCGCCTTGGCGCGGCGCAGCGCGTTGCTGACGGCGAAAAGCGCTTCCTCCTGCCCGACCACGCGCTTGCGCAGTTCTTGTTCCATGCACAGGAGCTTTTCCTGCTCGCCGGAGAGCATCCTATCCACGTCGATGCCGGTCCAGCGCGCCACCACGGCGGCGATGTCGCGCTCGCTGACGACTTCGCGCACCATGCGCGCGGATTGTTCTTTCTCGATGGCGGCGAGTTTTTTCTCCAGATCGGGAATCACGCCGTAGGTCAATTCACCGGCGCGTGCAAGGTCGCCCTTGCGCTGCACGATTTCCAGCTCGGTACGGGACTGCTCCAGCTTTTCCTTCAACTTCTGGGCACTGACCAGTTTGGATTTCTCGGCCTGCCACTCGGCGGTGAACTTCTTGCTCTCTTCTTCAAGTTTTTCCAGTTCTTTCTCCAGCTTTTCCAACCGCTCGCGCGAGGCTTTGTCCTTTTCTTTCTTCAGCGCCTCGCGCTCGATTTTAAGCTGGATGATCTTGCGGTCCAATTCGTCGAGCGCCTCGGGCTTGCTGTCCACCTCCATGCGCAGACGGCTTGCAGCCTCGTCCATCAGGTCAATAGCCTTATCGGGCAGGAAGCGATCAGCGATATAACGGTGCGAGAGCGTGGCCGCCGCCACCAGCGCTGAATCGGAAATGGCGACGCCGTGATGCACTTCGTATTTTTCCTTCAAACCGCGCAGAATGGAGACGGTATCCTCCACCGTCGGCTCGGCGATATAGACGGTCTGAAAGCGCCGCGCTAACGCAGCGTCTTTTTCGATATGTTTCCGGTATTCATCGAGCGTGGTGGCACCGACGCAGTGCAATTCACCGCGCGCCAGCGCCGG
>CAZXYG010000037.1:0-8071 GCA_964644885.1 uncultured Rickettsiales bacterium | reverse complement strand
CCCCCCCCGCCGATGAAATTTCGGCCAGCACGGATTTCAGTCGCTCCTCGAATTCACCCCGGAACTTCGCCCCAGCAATCAGCGCGCCAAGATCGAGCGCCAGCAGCCGCTTATTCTTGAGATTCTCCGGCACGTCACCTGCGACCATACGCAGCGCTAGACCCTCGACGATAGCCGTCTTTCCCACGCCCGGCTCGCCGATCAGGACAGGATTATTCTTGGTGCGGCGCGAGATGATCTGCATGGCGCGGCGAATTTCTTCATCGCGGCCGATGACCGGGTCGAGCTTACCCTCGCGCGCTGCTTGGGTGATGTCGCGCGCGTATTTCTTGAGCGCTTCGTAGGAATCCTCGGCGGAAGGCGAATCGGCGGTGCGGCCCTTGCGGATGTCGTTGATCGCCATTTCCAACGCCTGCGGTGTAACGCCCGCGTCGCGGAGAATTTTCTCCGCCGCGCTATCCTTATCGAGCGCCATGGCCTGCAGCACGCGCTCAGTGGCGACGAATGTATCCTTGGCCTTGGCGGCGAGATCGGAAGCCTTGGCCAGGATGCGCGCGGTCCGGGTGTCGAGATAAAACTGCCCGCTGCCGGAGCCAGTGACTCCCGGCAAGCCGTTGATTTCTTTTTCTATAGCGCTTTTTACCAGGGCGAGATCACCCCCCGCCAGCTCCACCAGATTGGCGGCCAGGCGCGATTCCTCCTCCAGCATGGCCTTAAGCAGGTGCTCGGGCGTGAGCTGCTGGTGGTGCATGCGCGTGGCAACGTTCTGCGCCTCCTGGATCACCCCCTGCACGCCGGTGGTGAATTTCTCGAAATTCATGCGACTTTTCTCCCGTTATTCTGTATATATATGGGGCCTCGTATGCGATGTTCAACTGGCAAGCAATATACTCTCTGCGTCATCTCCCTAGTTCCGCGCAAGCAGAACTACAGGGAGACTCATTTTTCCTGGTGCAGCAAAGATGGTTGGACATATAGTTTTGCTTCGTAAGACTCGAGCCATGACGATGGGGAGGAGGTGATAACAGAGATGGAAAAAACAGCAATAACAGCTTTCGTTTTTGTCTTCTGTTTAACGGCCTGTGCCACGCGCCCACCTGACCGCGTGCCCGATGCGGGACAGACGCAGCATTTCCATGAGCAGTGGAAAAAATACGCTATCAGCAAACCTTCAATCGCGGTAGAAGGCCAGCCTACAAAAAAAGAAGGGCCGCGTCCCGAGGATAAGCCGTTGCTCAGTATGGTGCGCTGGTACTCCGTGCATTGGCTCGGAATGCATATCGGCGATCTGTTCGCCGAAATCAAATACGATCATGGCATTTATTACCTGCGTACCGTGACGCAGGCCCGTGGCCTTGCTTGGGCGGTCAGCCGGTTCAAGGGCGATTCGCTCAGCTTATTCGGATTTAGCGAAGGCGAGTATCGCCCCCTGATGTACAGCACCAGCTACCAGGTCAGAAACCGGCAGCGCGCAATCCGCCTGGAATACGCCCCGGACGGCAGGCTTGAGAAGGAAAGCAATGTTCCTCCGGAAAATACGTTAAAACGCCCGCCGGTGTCCGAGGCACTCAAGCACCATACGCTGAACCCTCTGGTCATAGCGCTGGCGGCGCGGCAGACAATCGGCGACGGAAAAAAAGAATTCACGCTGCCGCTCTATAATGGTCGCAGCCGCTCGGACATCCATTTCCGGATAGAAGGCAAGACGCCGGAAGGTCGTGTGGAAATCGCTCTGTGGCAGGAACCGATTGCCGGGCATACCAACAATGAACTGGAAGATATCCGGGAGCGGAAAATCGTCATACGTTTATTCCTCGCGCCCGATAGCCTGCTACCGGTCCATGGCAAAGGCGAATCCGCGGTTGGCTCCGCCATTCTGCAATTCCGTCGCGATTGCGATTCGCTGGACGCCTGCATGGCGCTCAGCGCGGATTAGCATCCTACGCCTGTTCTGATGACGGCTCTTTCGCCACGCTGACAAGAGCGGGGCGCAATAGGCGCTCTTTCATAACATAACCGGCCTGCATCACCTGCACGATTGCCCCCGCCGCCACGCCGGGATCTTCCACCTGCATCAGAGCTTGATGATAACGATGGTCGAATTTCTCGCCTTGAGGATCAATGCGGCGTATGCCGTATTTATCAAAGATCTTAAGGAGTTCGTTGCGCGTAATCTCCACGCCCTTGAAAAAATTCTGCAGCACCTCATTCTGCTGCAATGCCTCCTGCGGCACGCTTTCTGCGGCACGATGCAAATTTTCCAGCACATTGATAAGATCGCGCGCCAGACCCGCCACGGCATATTTGTTAGCCTCTTCCACGTCTTTTTGCGCGCGCTTGCGGGTATTGTCCATTTCAGCCAGCGCACGGAGGAGTTGATCCTTTAGTTCCTTTGCCGTCGATTCCGTTGCAGCTTGAGGGGTCATTTCCGCCTTGGCTTCCAGACTATCCTGCGGCACGGAAACTTCAGGACGTGGCTCTGCCTGCGCTTCAGCGCGATTCGCCTTCATTCTTTTATTCTCCCTTTTTGACATATCTATCCAAAACCGTTTACTATGTGGTTTCCTTTTGTATGGTTTCAAGGCTTATGCGTCAAATAGTTAGTGCAACAGATACGATGAATCGGCCATCAGGCAGGATGCAGGATGAAATGCGCGCCGTGAAAATCGAGCCGGATTTCAGTAATTATGCCGAGGGATCATGCCTCATTCATTTCGGCAATACGCGCGTGCTGTGCACCGCCTCCCTTGAGGAAAAAGTGCCGCCGTTCCTGCGCGGCACCGGTTCCGGCTGGGTAACGGGGGAATACGGCATGCTGCCGCGTTCCACCCACTCGCGCATGGATCGCGAGGCGGCACGGGGCAAGCAGGCAGGACGCACCGTTGAAATCCAGAGACTGATCGGGCGTAGCTTGCGAGCGGTAACGGACTTAAAAGCGCTGGGCGAGAGACAGGTTATTATCGACTGCGACGTGCTGAATGCTGACGGCGGCACGCGCACTGCAGCCATCACCGGCGGTTATGTAGCGCTGCACCAGGCGCTGCATGCGCTGAAAAAATCCGGCCTGTTGACGCGGTGGCCGCTTAATGATCAAGTGGCGGCGGTTTCCTGCGGCATCTGGCAGGGAAGGCCGGTGCTTGATCTGGATTACCAGGAAGATAGCCGCGCCGAAGCCGACGCTAATTTCGTGTTTACAGGAAAAGGGCATATTGTGGAGATACAAGGCACGGCAGAAATCAAGCCCTTCACGCAGGAGCAATTCCTAGCGCTCATGGATCTGGCAAGAAAAGGCACTGCCGCATTATTCGAAGCACAGAAGAAGGTAGTAGCGTCATTCGTTTTCTCCGCGTAAGCGGAGAATTTAAAAAAAGAAGGTCCTCGCTTATGTGTGGAAAATAAGGCGTAATGTTTCCCCAGAACAAACTCGTTGTCGCCAGCCACAACCATGGAAAGATGCGGGAGATACGCGAACTGCTGGCACCCTACCCTATCGAGGTGCTGGGCGGGGGTGATTTTAATCTGCCGGAGCCGGCGGAAAACGCCGATAGTTTTATGGGCAACGCGGAAATCAAGGCGTGCTATTTCGCCGAGCGAACCGGCCTGCCTTCTCTCAGCGACGATTCCGGCCTGGTTATTCCCGCGCTGGGTGGCGCGCCCGGCATTCATTCCGCGCGCTGGGCCGGGAAGGAGAAAGATTTCGCGGCGGCGATGCGGCGGATCGAAAAGGAATTAAAGGAAAAGGCAGGGAAAGCGGAAGGACAAAGCGCGCATTTTATCTGCGCGCTTTCGCTGTGTTTTCCGGGCGGGCCGGTACAGAATTTCGAGGGCAGGGTGGATGGCGCGCTCGCCTTTCCCCCGCGAGGAGGACAAGGCTTCGGCTACGATCCGATTTTCCTTCCGGAAGGATATCATCTGACCTTCGGCGAGATGCCTCCGGAGGAGAAACATGCCATCAGTCACCGCGCCCGCGCGTTCAGAAAATTCGCCGATGCCTGTTTCTGAGCCACCGCCGGCGGCGCTCTACATCCACTGGCCGTTCTGCCTGGCCAAATGTCCTTACTGCGATTTCAACAGCCATGTAGCGGAGCGGATAGAGCACGAGCGCTGGCTTGCGGCCTATAAACGCGAGTTCGACACGCTGGCGGAGCGGCTCGGCCCACGCCGCATCACAAGCGTATTCTTCGGTGGCGGCACACCTTCATTAATGAAACCGGAAACGGCGGCAGGAATCCTGCAGCATGTCTCCAGTCAATGGCCGTTTGACGGAAATGTAGAAATCACGCTGGAGGCAAACCCCACCTCGATAGAGGCGGAAAAGTTCACGGCGTTCCGCGAAGCCGGAATTAACCGGGTTTCCGTCGGCATCCAGGCGCTGAACGACGCGGATCTGAAATTTCTGGGCCGGCAGCATTCAGCCGGGGAGGCGCTGAAGGCTCTCGAAACCGCACATTGCATTTTCGTGAATGTTTCCTTCGACCTCATCTATGCCCGTCCAGGCCAAACAGCGGAGCAGTGGGAAGAGGAATTAAAACAGGCACTCACTTACGCCGACGGGCATCTCTCGCTCTACCAACTTACCATCGAGAAAGGCACGCCGTTTCACGGCCAGCACCGGCAGGGCGTATTCTCGATTCCCGGCGAAGAAAACGCGGCGGCGTTATACGAAAGCACGGACGCCATCATGGCTGCCGCGGGGCTTCCCGCGTATGCAATCTCCAATTACGCGGCGCCGGGCAGGGAGTGCCGCCATAACCTGGTTTATTGGAATTACGCGGAATATCTCGGCATCGGGCCGGGGGCGCACGGGCGGGTGATCGATCCCGCCATCCGTGAGCCGCATCGTGTGGCGCTGATGATGACGCACCAGCCCGAACGCTGGCTGGAGCAGGTGGAGAACCGGGGACACGGGTTGCAGAGCGAATCGCGAATCACGAATCGTGAATTAACCGAGGAATGCGTTATGATGGGATTGCGCCTGACCCGGGGGCTGGATAGGGAGGCCTTCCGGCAGGCAACTGGTCAGGTGTTGGAAGAAGTCGTCGATGGGAGGAATCTTGCTTTACTCGAGCGCGAGGGGCTGCTCGAAAGAAGCGGCCCCTCGCTGCGCGCCACCCGCCGCGGGCGGCTGGTGTTAAACAGCCTCACCCGCCAGTTATTGGTGGGTTAGTAGGCTATTACACAAAATCGGAAGGATCGAGAACCGGCCAGCCTTCAAGCGTGACCTGGAAATCAAAAGCCCCTCCATCATCTACATCGGTGGCAACATCAATAAGGGTAAGGTGCTGCGCATCTGGCGTTTTGAAATGTGTTATGATGAGATCCGAGAAGGCAACGGTGCCATTCGCATTGTAAATATGCAATTTATCCTGAATTTCCGTGAAGTCCGATACATAATCCCGATTGTGCAGATCGCCTGCAAAATCATTCGGTGCCGTAACGTAAAACACAAACACATCATGGCCCGCTCCACCTGTAAGAGTATCAAGATGGCCATTGCCGCTCAACGTGTCGTTGCCTGCCCCGCCAATCAACGTGTCATCACCATGATTTCCTACCATGAAGTCATCACCTTTTCCACCCCTGAGGAGGTCGTTGGAGTAAGAAGCAATCAACGTGTCATCACCGTTGCCGCCTATTAAAGTATCATATCCTGCAATACCAGAGTTGAGGTAATCATCACCTTCACCGCCATCCAGTGATTCTGCATAATCACTACCGTACAAAGTATCGTTGCCATTACCACCTAATTGAATAGTGCCGTCCTCGAGCTGATCATCCCCATCTCCGCCCTCCAGCGTGCTACTCCAACCGTCATTGCCATAAAGTGCATCATTGCCCGATCCCCCATTGAGATAATCTTTCCCATGCAACCCACCGGCATGTAAAAAGTCATTACCTTCATCACCGTATAGACTGTCATTTCCAGCTCCACCAAATAGTTTGTCATCGCCATCGCCTCCTGACAGGTAATTGTTACCATCGGAAAGCTGATTTGAATCATCGCCACCGAATAATATGTCGTTTCCATTGCCGCCAAGAACGTAATCATCTCCAGTGCCGCCGTACACAATATCGTGGCCTGCACCGCTGAAGATACGGTCATCTCCCCCTAAGCCATAGATAATATCAAGCTCGGCAGTGCCATGCAGAGTGTCATTCAAATTTGTCCCGTAAATAATGGCCACGATAGGTTCTCCTTGGTTTCAAATGTTTTGTTTTCTATAGGAAATCGGAAGGGCTGAGGTCGATATTGCCTACCAGCGTGATTTGGAAGTCTTCCTCGCTATCGCCACTATCGATATCGCCGTTAATATCAATGATGGTGACCGGCTTGTTGCCATCAAACTCGTGGGTTATGATGAGGTCTGAGAAAGCGACTTCTTTGTAGTCACCATCTACAATACGCAGTTTATCCCCCTGGCTTTTACTGAAATCTTTTATGATATCAACGCCATCCCAATACGTATTAAACGCAAACCGGTCACTACCGGCACCGCCAGTAAGCAGGTCGCTATTTCCCGCACCTATCAGCAGATCATTGCCTTCACCGCCATCCAGCGTGTCACTTCCGGTGTGGCCCGTCAGCCTATCATTTCCTTCCTCACCTTTGAGTAAGGTATTGGTATGACCGCCCCCTAGCACATCATTTCCTTTGCCACCAAAGAGCATATCGTTGTCGCCATGGATCCCACCAAAAAGATAATCGTCTCCATCGCCGCCGTACAACATGTCATCGCCTTTTCCACCATGCATCTCATCATTTCCTATGCCGCCAAAAAGAGTATCGTTGCCGGTGCCACCGTCGACAAAATCATTACCTGCGCCGCCGTCCAGCATATCATCTCCCTTGTTATCCATGCTATAATCGTCGCTGTAGTCGCCATCCTCTTCGCCGCCATCGAGGTAATCATCTCCTTCATCGCCCACTAGTACGTCGTTTCCATAGCTGCCAATGATGCTATCGTTTCCTTTGTCCCCTTTGAGATGGTCATTACCGAGTCCACCCCCGAGTGTATCATCCCCCTTACCACTACGGATAACATCGTCGCCGTCCCAGCCAAAAAGGACATCATCACCATCCAGTCCGTAGATGATGTCGTCAAGGCTAGTGCCGTTGAGCGTGTCGTTCAGATTCGTTCCGTAAATAATGGCCATGACAGATTCTCCTTGGTTTTAAATGTTTCGTTTTCTATATGAAGTCGGAAGATAGCGGTCCATGCTTACTCTACGATAGAGAACATTTCTGCGGTAAGGGTATGTATATCCACCCCTACCAGTACGATCCTATCTACATCTCCACCCAGCGTAACAACCGCATCACCCTGATTGTTGGAATGCAGGAAATGATCAATAATGTCCTGGCCCGTTTCAATATCAGTACCATTCACATGGCGCTTGATTTGGATGGTATCTGAATCAAGCTCCACAGCAGTGAAATAATCGGTTATCTTGTCGCGGCCACTTTCATCACCAAAAAAGAAGATGTCTGCATGAGCGGAGCCAGCAAGTAGGTCGTCGCCTTTGCCGCCGCTGAGGTAATCCTTGCCTGTCCCACCATCCAAGGTGTCGTTACCTTCGCCGCCGATGAGAATGTCATGATTAGCTGAGCCATAAAGATCGTCATCACCTTTGCCGCCGTAGATGGTGTCATTACCTATATAACCATCAATGGTGTCATTGCCCTTATTGCCCATATACAGGTTACTGCCGTACCCACCAGCACTCAACTTGTCATTTCCTTCACCGCCAACGAGGGTGTCTACGCCATATCTCCCACCAGCGATAATATCGTTGCCTGCACCGCCATTTATGTAGTCCGCGCCAGAATCTCCGTAAAGCGAGTCATTACCATTACCTCCGAACATAAGCGCGCCGCCAGCACCGACAGAGAGATAATCATCCCCATCTCCTCCATCTAGCGTGTTGCCCCCATAGAGGCGGTCATTGCCTGCACCCCCCAGAAGGTAGGCAACTCCCTGGGTGCCAGGACTCAAAGTGTCATCGCCATCACCGCCGTCTAACTGTTTAGTCCCACTTTGTGATGGTGTAGTGTATTCTGCTCTGCCAACGA
>CAZXYG010000036.1:17053-19316 GCA_964644885.1 uncultured Rickettsiales bacterium | reverse complement strand
TCGTTGGCAGAGCAGAATACACTACACCATCACAAAGTGGGACTAAACAGTTAGAGCGTCTGCTGGAAACGATGCGGGGAAAATATCTTTCAGGGGACGATATAGTGTTCGGCTTGCTGGAGCAGGTGATGGATAGGATCCAGGAGAAGCCGGTTCAAAGCCAGGAAGCCGGGAATTCCTGTCAGTTCAACCCCATGAACATGCTGCAAAAGCTTTACGAGCGCGCGGCGAAGAACTTCCGGGAAAAATAAGGATAGCTCAGATCCCCACGATGAATAATCCCAATTCATCGGCGCGTTCGATGACGCGGGCGCGGTGGATGATAAGCGCGTTGCCTGCCTCAACGGCGATGCCGCGCAGGCGGTTGGCGTGCGCGTTTTCCACCGTGTAGACGCCGATGGCGGGAAGATCGACACGCGCATCCTGCCCAGGCTTCATCATCTTCACCAGCACGCCGCCGGCTCCTTCGCGATGTAAATCGCGGCAGCGCATGATAAGACGGTCGGTGCCTTCCGGTCCTTCGACGCCAAGCACCTGCCCGCGCTGCACGATCACCGCCTGGCCGATATCCAGCCTGCCGATTTCACGCGCTACCGTGCGGCCCAGTTCTATATCCTTCAGCGCGGCGGCGTCCGGCGTGATTTTCCCCAGCGCGCCCTGGGGAATGAGATTATCGTAGAGCACGTCCTTGATGCCGAGCACGGCGAAACCTTTTTCCTCCAGAAAACGGATGATGGTGGAGAACACCGCATCGTCGCCCTGGGATTGGAGTTTTGAGAGTTTCAACAGCAGGCGGGCGGCGGTGAAATCCATATGCAGCGCGGAAAACGAAGGCCGCGCTACCCGGCCCACCATCAGGATATGCCGGATTCCCTGTTTCTTCAGGGTTCTGACGGCCTCGCCGACTTTGCCGAGATGCAGCCATTTATGGGGCGCGTTCTGCACCGTAACGCTTTCCGTTTCATCCTCAATAGCGATAACGAAGATTTCAATACCCTTGCGGAGGCATGAGCCTATCACCTGCCCCGGCAATTCCCCGCTTCCGGCGATGATGCCGAGTTTGGCGATATTATGCGGCTTTTGCGCTGGCATTCTTGGGCTGGCAGATGGCGCGGGAGCTATCGTCGCGAATGAATTGCACGATGTCCATCACGGCTTCGTTACCGCTGAAATGTTCCACCACGTCCTCGATGCGTTCGCGTAACGTGCCTTCCGGCGAAAACAGCATGCGGTAAGCGCCGCGCAGCGCGTGGATGGCTTCGCGGTCGAAGCTGCGGCGCTTAAGACCCACGAGGTTCAGGCCTACCAGCCCGGCGCGCTCGCCGCTTGCCTGGCCGTAGGGAATGATGTCGCTTTCGATGCCGGACATGCCGCCGATCATGGCGTGCGCGCCGATGCGCACAAACTGGTGTACCGCCGAAAGCCCGCCGATTACGGCATAATCGCCCACCGTGACATGGCCTGCCAGCGTGGCGTTATTGGCCAGGATCACGCGATTGCCAACCCGGCAGTCATGGGCCACGTGCGCGCCGACCATAAACAAGCAACCGTCGCCGACCGTGGTTTTCATGCCGCCGCCTTCGGTGCCTGGATTCATGGTGACGTGTTCGCGAATGCGGTTGTCACGGCCAATAACGAGTTCCGAATCTTCGCCTTTGTATTTTAAATCCTGCGGCCGGCTTCCGATAACGGCGCCGGTAAAGTCCCGCAAGCACGGCATGGGATTCAATTTTTACGCCTTTGGCAAGATTGACTTTCGGGCCGATATGGCAATAGGGGCCGATACTGACGCCTTCGGCGATTTTAGCGCCTTTTTCGATGATGGCGGTGGGATGAATAACCACGCTATTCATCCAGAATCATGGCGGTGATAACGGCCTCGGCTACTTTTTCGCTTTCCACCTTAACCTCGCAACTGAATTTCCATACATTCTTGCGATTCTGCAGCACGATGGAATGGATATGCAGCGTGTCGCCCGGCACCACCGGCTTGCGGAAGCGCGCCTCATCGATGGACATGAAATACACCAGGCGGCCTGCGATCGCATCGCCCACGGTCTTGACCACCAAGACCGCCGAAGCCTGCGCCATGGCTTCGACGATCAGCACGCCCGGCATCACTGCCCGCTTGGGGAAATGGCCAATGAAATACGGCTCGTTATAAGTAACGTTCTTGATGGCCCGGATGTCTTTGCCAAGTTCGATTTGCACGATTCGATCCACCAGCAGAAACGGGTGCCGATGCGGGATCAACGCCATGATC
>CAZXYG010000036.1:14216-17043 GCA_964644885.1 uncultured Rickettsiales bacterium | reverse complement strand
ATGATCTGCTCAAGATTAATCACGTTTTTCTCCTTTCCCTGCCAGTTTCTGCAGCGCGATCACCTGCCGGTGGTGCTGCTTGGCGGGAACGGCAGGACTCCCCACTACCGCAGCGCTTGCAGGCACATCCTTCATCACGCCCGCTTTCGCTGCAATCCTCGCGCCGCCGCCGATATGCAGATGGCCGGCAATACCCACCTGCCCGCCTACCATAACATAATCACCGATCTGCGTACTGCCGGATACGCCCACTTGCGCCACAATCACGCAGCCCTTGCCGATCCTTACATTGTGGCCGATTTGCACTAAATTATCAATCCTTGTTCCATCGCCTATGACGGTGTCCGGCCCGGCGCCGCGATCGATGCAGCTATTGGCTCCAATTTCCACATCATCGCCGATCAGAACGCGGCCAAGCTGAGGCACCGTAACATGGCGGCCTTTTTCGGTGGCGAAGCCGAAGCCATCCTGCCCCACGCGCGCGCCGGGGTGCAAAACCACGCGGTTGCCGATCATAGCGTGGCTGACGGTGACGCCAGGATAAAGAGTGCAATCTTCGCCAAGAATAACGCCCTCGCCGATATGCGCGCCGGAGTGAATGCGGCAGCGAGCGCCGATACGCGCGTTTTTATTAATCACCGCGTAAGGCCCAACATGGCAGTTATCGCCGATGTGGGAGGTATCATGAATAATGGCGGCTGGATGCGTGAACGATTTATCCGGCATGGCCGAGGGATAGAAATGCCCGGCGACGAGCGCGTAAACATGATAGGGATTTTCCGCGATCAAGAGCGCCATGCCCTTAGGCGCCCTGTTACTATGTTTTTTTTGGACGACGCAAGCTCCGGCATTGCTTTTCTCAAACTGCGGCAGATACTTAGGGTTATCGAGGAAACTGATATGGTTGGATCCCGCCGTATCCAACGAGGCCACGTCCACAATGGCCTTCTTTGCATCGGCCTTCGCATGGAGCTTGCCGCCTGAAAAAGCTGCAAGCTCCCCTAGCGTAAACGGACCGGAATTTTTAAAGAAACGGGGATCAGCCATCGGCGTCTTTTCACATTACGTTAGGCTATCCGGTTTTCAGGTTTTCTTAAGGAGAGAGCGGAGAAACATACCCCGCTCCCTTCATCAGCCCGCCTATTCTTTAAAATTCACATCCACCTTGGGCAATTTTTTATCCAAGCGCTTGAGGATTTCATCCGATATTTCGAGTTCGTCCACCGCATAGAGCACAAGGGATTTCGGCAAGGCCACGATAAAGCCCTTTTCCTTGGCAAGATCCTTGGTGATTTCTAATACGGCTTCCTGGATTTCGCTAAGCGCTTTGGTGTAGCCATTCTCCAATTTGGAACGGCGCGTTTGCACGCGGTTCTGGAAATCCGCTATCTTGTTCTTGAGTTCCGCCGCTTTTTTTTCGTACGCTTCCGCCGCCAGCACGGACCGCTGCTTGGCAAGCTCTTCATCCTCTTTACGCAGCGCGTCTTCTTCCTTTGAGACTTTTTCTTGGAATTCCTTGCGCTTTTTTTCTACCTGTTCGGCCACATATTTGGCGGATTTTGCATCGGCCAGAATTTGCTTGATGTTGACGATGGCGACCGGCTTCGGCGCTTCATCGGCGGCCTGCGCCAGAGAGGCGGATAAGAAGGCGGCCATCACGAGAAGAATGCAGGCTGAGGCGATCCGATTTTTACTCAATGCGCGGTGTGCGCGGTAGGCCGGATAATAACGCATTATTTTCATACCTTTTTCTTTCCTTTGGTTACGTTAAAAGCGTGTGCCGAAACTGAAGCGCAACTGTTCCGTTTCATCAAAATCCTCTTTCTGGAACGCATGCGACAGGTCAATGCGGATGGGGCCGAGCGGCGATGTCCATGCCATGCCGACGCCCGCCGCGGCCCTAGGACTTGATTTATCCAGAACGCGGCTCAGCGTACCGGTGGCCGGGTCTATCGTATCTTCATCGTCCACATCGAACAAAGTGCCGACATCGGTGAAGACCGATCCGGAAACGCCCAGTTCCTCCGGCAAGCCGAGCGGGAATGAAAGCTCAGCCGAACCGATGGCATAGGCATTGCCGCCCAGCGGATCCCGCGTGGCTTGGTCGCGCGGGCCTATGCCTTCGTTGTCGAAGCCGCGCAAGTCTCGCCCGCCGACGAAGAATCGGTCATTGATGCGCACGTCTTCGCTGCCGTAGCCAAGGATGTAACCGCCTTTACCGGAGAAAGATAACACCCATTCGCGGCTGAAGGTTGGGATATAATAATAGCCGCGCAGCTCGTTGCGGAAGAATTTGGCGTCACCCCCCGCGCCGGCGAGATCTTCATTAAAGCGAATGTAATAGCCTTCGGTGGGTTTGATTTTACTGTCGCGCTTATCGTAGATCAGGTTGTGGCCGATCAGCGACGTGATGTTCTCGCCCTCTTGCCGCTTCACGAACAGCGAGGCGGTGGCGTCGATATCCGTGATTTCGTCCGAGCGCAGCGAGTAATTCACCGTATGCGTCAGATGCTCGGTAACGGGATAGGATGCGCGCAGCACACCGCCTTGAGAATCGAGGTCGAACGAGCGCCGCGACCGAGAAGAATCGTTATTTTGCTTGGTGTCGAACAAGTCAAAGCCTGCCGCCACATTGCGTTCCATGAAATAAGGCTCGGTGAAACTCAAATCAATTTCTTGCCGGAGCGAGGAGATCGTAAGATTCAACTTGAGAAATTGACCTTTGCCGAGCAGATTGCGCTCGCTGAGGCTGATATCGCCCAGCGCGCCGTCCGTGGTAGAAAAGCCCGCTCCGAAGGTGAGTTCTCCGGTGGATTTCTCCTCCACG
>CAZXYG010000036.1:13408-14206 GCA_964644885.1 uncultured Rickettsiales bacterium | reverse complement strand
CCTCCACGTCCACGTCGATGGCGACGCGATCGGGAGCGCTGCCTTGGCGCGTCGTGATATCCACTTTATTGAAGAAATCCAAGTTTTCAACGCGCTGGCGCGAGCGCTTCAGCCGGTCGGCGTTATAGGGGTCGCCTTCCTGGAGGCGGAATTCGCGGCGCACGACATCATCCATCGTGCGGATATTGCCATGAATATTGATGGATTCGACATATACGCGAGGCCCTTCCTCGACCACATATTTAAGCCCGATGGTGTTGTTTTCGGCGTCGCGGAGATACTGCGGATCTATTTTGACGAAGGCATATCCGAGATTGCCAAGCTCTTCCGTAAATTTTTCGATAGTTTTCTCGATGAGATCAGCGTTGAAAGTGTCGCCGCTTTTGGTCAGCAGAAGGCTTTGCAATTGATCGGTGCGTAATTCAGGAAGGTGGCTTTCCACCTGCATGTCGCCAAAGGCAAAGGCCGGACCTTCCTCCACGGCGTACGCAAGGTAGAAAGCATCTTGTGCCGGGGTGAGTTCCGAGGTTACGGAAAGCACGCGGAAATCCGCATAACCGTGCGATACATAATGCCGCCGCAGCAATTCTTTATCGAAGGCGATGCGATCGGGATCGTAAGTATCGTCACTGCTGAAGAAACGGTACCACCGCGTTTCCTTGGTCTGAATCACGCTGCGCAAACGGTTGTCGCCGAACGCATTGTTGCCGACAAAAGCAATCCGCGAAATTTCCGTGCGCTCGCCTTCATCAATCTCAAATACGAGATCAATCTTGTGTCCCGGCTGTAGTTCCGCGC
>CAZXYG010000036.1:11478-13398 GCA_964644885.1 uncultured Rickettsiales bacterium | reverse complement strand
CCACGCGGTTTTGCTGAAGTTGAATTACCTTAGGTTCTACCTGGGCGGAAAAACGACCGCTTTTCTTATAGATATCGAGAATGCGCTTGAGATCGCCCTGGAGTGCGGACTTGGTATAAATCGCACGCGGCTTAAGCCTTACCTCAGCGCTCAGGATTTCGTCGTCGATACGCTTATTGCCCTCAAAAGCCACCTGATTGATGATGGGATTTTCGATAACGCGAACAACCAGTTTTCCATCTTCGCGGCGAATCGAAACGTCAGCGAAGAAACCCGTGGCGAAGAGGTTATTCAACGAGCGATTGATGTCATCATCCGTAACGGCGGTGCCTTCGGGAAGCTCCATGAAGGAAACGACAGTCGCGGTTTCGATGCGCTGGTTGCCTTCCACGACGACGGCAAGGCGCTGTGATGTGCTTTTCTTCGGCGTGGGCTGTTGAGCAACCGTGGTCGTCGCGGTAAAGGCCAGCGCAAGGAACGTCAAAATGAATGCGGCGCGTAACATTACGTTTCTCCCACTAAAACACCCCGAAATACTGCAAGTCGTTATACGTTGCAAGCAACATCAACAACACCAGCAGCACGAACCCAATACGGAAGCCGAATTCCTGAACCTTCTCCGCCAACGGACGGCCGCTTAGTGCCTCCACTGCGTAATACATCAAGTGGCCGCCGTCAAGCATCGGAATGGGAAATAAATTGATAAGGCCGAGATTGATCGAAAGCACGGCCATGAACCAGAGCACCATAACTACGCCGCGCTCCGTGGATTGCCCGGAATATTGAGCGATGCGTAAAATACCGCTCAGTTCCTGGGTGCTGCGTTTGCCGGTAATCATCTGGCCAACAGCCGTCAGGGTGCGGCCGCAAATACGGAACGTTTCACGAACGCTATAGATAAACGCCGCGCCTGGCTGAAGCTTCGCATAAGAAACTTCTCCCGATTTGATGCCGATCAAGCCCATCTTTATAGTATTGCCGAACGTATCCGCGGTTTCGGTCAGGCGCGGGGTGATTGTGGCGGTAAGCGTTTTGTCTCCGCGCTGGTATACGAGGGAAAGCGGCTCGCCGGGATGCAGCATGGCGATGCCTTGAATATCCTCGAAGCGTTCGATTTTGCCGCCGCCCAGTTCCAGGATAGTATCGCCGGTTTGCAGGCCGGCCTCTTGCGCGGCGCTGTCTTTCAGCACTTCGCCGATCTTCGGCGTGGTTTCCGGCCTTCCGAACTGCCAATAGAAAAACGTAAGAATAAGAATGGCGAGGATGAAATTGGCCATCGGCCCGGCCATCACCACCAACGCTTTCACGCCGAGCTTTTGGGTATGGAAAGCGACCTTTTCCTCCGCCGCCGTAAGTTTTTTAATTTTTTCTTTGTCGGGCTTGCTGGAAGCGCCCTCATCGCCGAACATTTTGACGTAACCGCCGAGCGGAACCATGCTGAATTTCCAGCGGGTGCCGGATGCATCCGTCCACCCGAAGATTTCCTTGCCGAAGCCGATGGAAAACGCCTCGATGCGCACGCCCGAAATTTTAGCAACGAAATAATGCCCGAACTCATGCACGAATACGATCACCGAAATGATCAGAAGGAAGGAAAGAACGTAGTGCAGGGAGTCGGTAAAGAAAGCTTCCATAATTTACAACGCATCAATAATGGTTTCTGCCGCGCGGCGCGCCTGAGCGTCGATTGCCATCACCTGCGCGATGGAAAGCATAGGTTCCGGCGGAAGAGCGGAAAGCGCGCTTTCCACTACGCGCGCGATGTCAAGGAAACCTATGCGGCCCGCCAGAAATTGCTTTACCGCGATTTCGTTGGCGGCATTTAATACCGTGGTAGCCGTGCCGCCTGATTTCAGCGCCTGTTGCGCTAGTTTTAAGGCAGGAAATCGTTCTATATCAGGCGATTCAAAGGAAAGTCTT
>CAZXYG010000036.1:9845-11468 GCA_964644885.1 uncultured Rickettsiales bacterium | reverse complement strand
GAAAGTCTTCCAAGTTGGATTAGATCAAGGCGGCTGGCGTTGTTTTTCATGCGGCCGGGCCAAGCCAGCGCGTAGGAAATCGGGATGCGCATGTCGGGATGGCTCAGCGCCGCGACCGACGAGCCGTCGAGATAGGAAACCAAGCTGTGGATAACGGATTCGGGATGCACCACCACGCGAATCTGGCTCTTATCCAAAAACGGAAACAGATAATAAGCCTCGATGACTTCCAGGCCCTTATTCATTAACGTGGCGGAATCCACGGAAATCTTCGCGCCCATCTTCCAGTTTGGGTGCACGACCGCCTGCTCCGGCGTGATGCGCGCCATCTCTTCCCGCGGCAGCGTGCGGAACGGGCCGCCCGAAGCGGTAAGCGTCACGCTCTCGATGACATCGGCCTGATCGCGGCTGATGGTCTGGAACAGCGCGTTATGCTCGGAATCAATGGGAATGATATGCGCTTTGTGTTTACGCACCTCCTGCACGAACAGATCGCCCGCGCATACAAGGCATTCTTTATTAGCCAGCCCCACGGCGCGGCCCTTGCGGATGGCGGAAAGCGTAGGCTGAAGCGCCGCCGCGCCGGTAATGGCGCTGATGACGAGATCGGTTTCCCGCTCCACCGCTTCCTCCAGCGCTTGCTTGCCGCACGCGACTTCGGTATCGGTGCCGGCGAGCGCTTCTTTTACGGCCGCATAGGCTTCCGGTTTTTCGATCACGGCGAGTTTCGGCTTCAGCAGCCGCGCCTGCTCGATGAGTTTTTCGGCGTTACTGTGCGCGGCGAGCGCTACCACTTCATACGCGCGCGGATGTTGCGTAATGAGATCCACGGTATTTTGCCCGATTGTGCCTGTCGAACCCAGGATCGTCAGCCGCTTGGGCGCGGTGTGTGGGGAGAGAAAAAGGCGCTGGTGGCTCAAAGACATCGTCAGGTACTATGGCGAAAAATAAATACAAGTAAAGCGGCAATTGGCGCGGCGATTAACAGGCTGTCGATGCGATCCAGCACGCCGCCGTGGCCTGGAATAATAGTGCCGCTATCCTTCACGCCGAAGCGCCGTTTGATCCAGGATTCCAAAAAATCTCCGGCGTGCGCGGCAAGCGAGAGAAGCAAGCCGGCTGCCAGGATATCCACGCTGCCTTCCGCGGTGTCCACGAACAGCAGCGGGCTCAGAGAAACAAGCGCGGCGAAAATAAGTCCGCCGCAAAATCCTGCCCAGGTTTTATTCGGGCTGATGCGCGGCGCGAGCTTCGGCCCGCCGATCAGCCTGCCAAAAATATAAGCGCCAATGTCGGTCGCCCACACGATAGCCAGCAGAAAAAAGGCAAAGACCGGACCTAGAAAAATTCCCGAAATCCAGGCGAAAGAAAGCATCGGAAGGCCGATATAAAGCAATCCGGCGGCATTTAGCATAATCCGGTGGCGCTTGCCGCGCGTCATTCGGCGCCATTCGGCCAGTGCAAGCCCGGCAATGAGCGCCAGGAGGATATACAGCACGATCCCGCCCAGATAAACGGCGCCAAGGGCGACGGGAATCAATACCAGAGCGGAGAGCGTGCGATTGACAAGGTTGCTTGCCATTCAAACAATCAATGCTGAAAAGTATTCCCGCTTGCCTATCC
>CAZXYG010000036.1:3204-9835 GCA_964644885.1 uncultured Rickettsiales bacterium | reverse complement strand
GCCTTCTTCTCCGGCGTGGCGCCGAAACGGCGCTCGAGGCGGGTGAATTCCGCGAGGGCATCGTTGAGGTAATCCTCCCCGAAATCCGGCCACAGGATAGGCGTAAAATACAATTCCGTATAAGCGGATTGCCACAATAGAAAATTACTCAAGCGTTTCTCGCCGCCGGTGCGGATCAGGAGATCGGGATCGGGGATCCCGGCGGTGTAGAGATAGTGGCCGAAGCTTTCCTCGGTTATTTGTTCAGGCGAAAGCTTTCTGGCCATTGCGCGCGCGGCGCACACGATTTCCTGCCGCCCGCCGTAACTTAAAGCCAGATGAAGCTGCAGCCCGGTATTTTTCTCGCTGGCCTTGATGGATTTTTCGATGAGTTTCCGAATGGTGGCATCCATCGGCGCAAGATCGCCGATCACGTTGAGGCGGACGTTATTTTCAAGCACCTCGGAAAATTCATTATTTAAATAGAAGCGCAATAAATTCATCAGGTCGGAGATTTCAGTTTCCGGACGCTTCCAGTTCTCGGAGGAAAAAGTATAAAGCGTCAGGTGCTTGATACCGCGCTCGCCGCAGGCGCGCACGGTTTTTTTCGCCGCGATCGCGCCGTGCTTATGCCCCTCGGCGCGCGGCAAATGCCGCGCTTCGGCCCACCGCCCATTCCCGTCCATGATGATGGCAACATGCTGGAGCATCAGATTAATCTCTGCTGACGGACGCGGGACTCCCGGCCCGTTCTTTTGAACATGGTGGCGTCCACCCACGGAGTGTGCGGTTTATCGCCCGCGAACAACTGCTCGATGGTGAGAATCTGGATTTTTGGATACTGGCCGAATTCCGTTTCGTAGTACCCCGCCGCCAGCGCTTCCTTCGTCATCGGCGCGGTGGGATTTTCCAGCGTGATGAAAATACCTATTTTTGCTTTCTCACGCTCGACGACCGCCTTCAAATCGCGGATCATGGCCACGCTTACATTCTGCCCGCCCTTGACGGAAACCACGGCCTTCTCGGTAGTCTTGCCGTCCGGCTTAAAATAAATCAGGCCGTCGATGCCGCTATCCGCGCCTTTCTTTCCGCCGCCGTAGGGCAGCGCATCGACCAGCGACACCGCCCACCACTGGAACTGGTATTTATCCTTGGCCGCCAGCGCCCGCGCGCCACCCATATCCTTGGGCGTGCCGTGAATTTCGAATGCTATGCCCGGAAAGGCATCCTTCAGCCGTTTCTCGATCAGCGAAATCGCCAGGTTGGTGATGTCGATGCCGATCCACTTGCGTTCCAGTTTCTCTGCCGCATGTATGGTTGTTCCGCAGCCGCAGAACGGATCGAGCACCAGATCACCCTCGTTGCTGGATGCCTGAACGATGCGCTCCAGCAGCGCCAGCGGCTTCTGTGTCGGGTAGCCGAGGCGTTCTCTGCCTTGGGCAGATAGTGGCGGAATGTCAGTGATAACATCTGACAGGGTAAATCCTGAATTCTTGCCCAGGTATTTTTTATATAATGGTATATTCCCCTTTTTTGGCCAATAAATGTAGCCATATTGATCAAGTAAATCGAGTTTTTCCTGTGTCGTCATGGTGGCGATATCTTCGGATGGCGCTATTTCTTTAAGCGTCTGGAGTGGAACCGCCCAGTGACGTTTTTTCTCTGAAGGATTGATATCGCGCCAAGGCATGCCGGATTCGCCCTGGCGTATACCTGCTCCGGTCAAATCGCTGGTTTTAAAGAAACCTCGTTCATCCTGGCGATTATAGCTGGATCGGAGATAGTCTTCATCGAAGGGAAGGGTAATTTTATTCCAACAATATGCATTGGTTTTTCTATAAAAGAAAATTGTGTCGTGCACCGGTCCCCAGTGCTTGGCCGAATTGTGCGCGCTGGTGCGTTTCCAGATGATTTCGTTCAGAAAATTTTCTTTTCCAAATACCGCATCCATTAAAATTTTGAGATAGTGACTGGCGGTAGGATCGCAATGAAGATAGATACAACCTGTTGGTTTCAGCACGCGATGTAATTCAATCAAGCGAATAGCCATCATGGTAAGATAGGCCATCATGTCGTTTTCTTTCAGGAAATTCCTGAGCGAGCGCAGCATCTCGGAAACGTCGGTATGGCCGCTTTTCATCACGGCGTCGAAATCCTTTTCCGCTTCCGGCGACCAATGCCACGTGTCCTTGAATGCTTCGATCTGGGCGTGACTTCCTTGCCCATCCGGCGATGTGAACAGTACGTTGTAATCCGCCTCTGAATTAAACGGCGGGTCGAGATAGACCAAATCCACGGATCCGTCCGCGACGGATTCGCGCATTACTTGCAGATTGTCGCCGTAATAAAGGTGATTGGCCACAAGCGCTATACCGTCAGGATTTCCTGTTCTTTTTTCTTCAGCGCTTCGTCGATATGGGCGATAGTTTTATCGGTGGTTTTCTGGATGGCATCGGAGAGCTTGCGCTGCTCATCCTCGGAAATATCCTGCTTTTTGATGCCGTCCATGCCGTCGCGGCGCACGTTGCGCACGGCGATGCGGGCTTGCTCGGCGTATTTTCCCGCCACCTTTACCAGCTCCTGACGCCGCTCCTGCGACAGTTCCGGCGTGGGCACCCGGATAACCTGGCCCTCGGCGGCGGGGTTCAGCCCCAGCCCGGCGTTACGGATGGCCTTTTCCACGGCGGCGGCCTGCTCGCGGTCCCATACCTGGACCACCAGCATGCGCGGCTCCGGCGCGCTGACGGTGCCGAGCTGGTTGATAGGCATTTTACTGCCGTAGGCTTCCACCATCACGCCCTCCAGCAGAGCGGGAGAAGCGCGCCCGGTGCGTAGCCCTTTGAGTTCGTTCTGAAACGTAGCGTGTGCGCCTTCCATGCGCCGCTCGATATCCTTAGGATTAGTCATGGCGTGAACCCTTACTCTATGATGGTGAAAATTCCTTTCCCTGCTGCTACGTCCGCCAGGGCGCCAGGCGTCTGAATCGAAAACACCACAATAGGCAATTTATTTTCCCGCGCAAGCGCGATGGCGGAAGCATCCATGACTTGCAAATCCTTTTGCAGCACCTCCAGATAGGAAAGGCTGTCATAGCGCGTGGCCTTTTTGTTCTTTTTTGGATCGTCGGAATAAACGCCATCCACCTGCGTGGCCTTGAACAGCGCGTGACAACCCAATTCCACGGCGCGCAACGCGGCGGCGGTATCGGTGGTGAAGAAAGGATTGCCGGTGCCGGCGGCGCAGATCACGATGCGGCCGCGTTCCATATGGCGCAGCGCACGGCGGCGGATGAACGGCTCGCATACGGTAGCCATCGGGATAGCCGAAAGCACGCGCGTATCAATGCCCATGCGCTCCAGCACGTGCTGCAGGGCCAGCGCGTTCAGCACCGTGGCCAGCATGCCCATGTAGTCCGCTCCGGCGCGCTCCATGCCATGTTCGGCCACGCGCATGCCGCGGAAGATATTGCCGCCGCCCACCACGATGCACAACTCGAACTTTCGCTTCCGCGCCGCGGCGATTTCCCGGCAAATGCGCTCGATGGTGGGATGATCGTGCCCGAACTGCATTCCGCCCATCATGGCCTCGCCGGAGAGCTTAAGAAGGATGCGCTTGAAGCGGGGTTTTTTCATGCCCGGCACCATAGCATAAATTCACGCGGATGCCAGGGGTTAGATCAAAGAAATATCCGGATGAAAGCAACGCCGCTTGAGGCGTGGCCGGACGGCATGGTATGATGCCTTCATGCGAAAGATTTTTTTAATTACGGTGACGCTTGTCGGTTGTTTGGCGGCGATGATGGCTTGCACACCCTCCCGCGAAACGCGGTATGAGGATTGGAAAACGCGCTGCTTGGCTTATGGCTACCTTGAAGACAACCCGCAGCTTGAACGGTGCATTCAACTTCAGGAACGGGAATACCAGCACGTGATTATTCCTTGGTATTGACCCGACAAAACCAACAAAAACCAAAGCAGTTGCCGCATATGAGATTTTTCAATCCTCAATTCTATTTTTAAGATATTTTTAACAGCATTTTACGCGCATTGTTGCATAAATACAACATATCGTGTTTTAATTAGCATTACAACCTACGGAAAATGCTTGATTAATTGCTAAGCCGCCGGAATCAACCATACGATGCACCTATCTGCAGGCCATTCAATCTGCAGTTCACTTTTGATGCAGCAGTTATGTTGACCGACGCAGGATTGATTTCGCGCCAGGGTGTCGAAGCGGGCCTTGCCGCCCCTTCGGAAGATGCTCGGAAGAATGGGCTGAAGCTGGGCTTTACCCACGATCGCAGCATGCTTCGCAAATACAGGGATTTCCGTGAAGCGCTATATGAAAAGGATAGCCGGTTCGTGGGCTTCCGCATCGTCGGCGATGATGAGTCCGGGGATGGCGACGATCCCGACGATCAAATGCTTATCCTGGAGCGCGACGGCGAATGTTACGGTGGGTTATGCCTGAGGGTTTCAACGCCGCAGCGCCGCGTTGTTTTGCATTTGGAGCATGACATCTTACCCTCCTCCGGCAAAGAGCGGTTTTTTTTGCACGAGCAATTTCCGGAATACGAACTTGACAAATGCGCTTATGCGGAGCTTGGCCGCACGGTTATTCATCCCTCGCTCCGAAGCCCTGCGTTGCTCAAGCGTATTTTCAAAGAGGCGATGGAGCGCTGCATGAGTTACCGCGTCAGTTATTTGTTCGGCATGGGCGATAGGGCGCGAACGCGCATCTACAAGCAAATACACAGTAATTTTGGCGTGCATGTGACCATACCGGAGAACTTTGACATTCCAATGCGCGAGGAATTCGAAGGCGTGAAGATGTATCTTCTATGCGGCGATATGAAGCATCTGGTTTCCGCCACGAGCAACGCCGCCGCGCAAACGCCGGCTAAACCGGAAAGCGAGCTTGTGCCTATTGCGTGACAACCTGCTGCATCAGTTCCAGGATTTTTGCACCTATTTTAACATCCTTTTCGTGCATATTCAGAATATTGGCTTCCATTCGCACCCGGTTGTCCTCACTGAACACAAAACCGATCATGCCGCCCTGGAAAATGAAACGCTTCATGTCGCTGATGGTGAGCGTTGACGATGCGTCAAGATGCGCCAATAACCTTGCCATGCTGGCTCTTTCTCCGTCGGGAATAAAAAGCACATCGCAGCCCTTCGCATCCGGCACATCATCTATCCGCTTAACGCTCACGTTGGCGGAGGAGGAGCTTTTTTTGGCGGACTTTGCCATGATCTGCCCGACGCTTTGTTCAGACGGAGCGCCAGGTTTCTCGAAATAGCAGAACGATTTTGGCACGCGCTCAGGAACGCCTACGCTGATATAAGGCCGCATTTTAAGAATATATGACGCCTTGATCTCTTCAGGAGAGAATTCCACAGCGGTCGCTGAAAATATACCTCCACACAGCAGAAACGCAGTAGCAGCGGCGAGCGCAGCGTTACCCTTAATCCATCTCATGCATTTCCCTGCAAATTCTTTGCTATTAGTAACGGAGCGTTACTTTGCCGTAAAAAGCGCGCTCAATTTCATTGGGCAATCCATGCAGAGGCGCTCCGAACTCAGGATGGGTGCTATCCAAGAGGTTCTGACCGACAAGCGATAATTCGACCCCGTGAGTCGGCTGCCAGATAACCTGGGTATCAAAACGCATATAATCATCGATGCCGAATTGCCGCAGTTCATCGACGTAATAAAGAATATTCACAAGACGCACATCCTGCGGCAGAAACACCTGGGAGCGAAGAGAAAATTGATTTTGCGGAGTTTTCGTTTCCTCCTGCTCAAGCGTGAAATCGGTGCTTGAAGGCTTGGTTTTTACATGCCCATTAATATAACTGTAGCTGGCAAGCACGTTCCAGCGTGAATTTACGTCCCATTCGGAGCTAATCTCAAAACCGTATGTTTTGCCTTCGCCAAGATTGGCGTACGTAAACGGATCGACAATACCATCCGGGGTAATTTGCGTCGCGCCTATTTCGTAGGTGCGCAGTTCATCGTAGTCGTTAATGAACGAAGCGACATCGAAGGTAAGGTTATGCGCGGCTTTTACCCGGTAACCCAGTTCGTATGCAATCATTTCCTCGGATTGTAGAGTATGATTTCCCTGCACTTCGATCATGCTTGGCGGCGTTGCTAGAATATCGTAGTTGATGTCGTATTCCGCGCGGCTTGGAGTTCGCACGGCACGAGATATGGAACTCCACACGGTTTGTTTTTCATCAGGATACCAGGCAAGGCGCGCACTGGGCTGAATGTCAAAACCGGTATAGCGGTTATGCTCAAACTTAGAGCCGAGCGTAAAAAACAGCTCATCAGGAATTAGTGCGTATTGGTCTTGAAGGAACGCGCTGTAGACCATTTGCTGATATTCGGAATTTGTCACGCTGATAGTCGGCGTGCCCTCCAGTTCGTCGGTGATATAGCGAAAGCCGCCGCCCCAGATGAGTTCATTGCGCGCATTGAAATTCCAAGCGGTCTGGTAATCGAAGTCCAGCGTATAGATCTCCTGCTTAAGCGACGAATAATCCGGGCTTTGAAAATCGAAATATGTCTGAAAGGTGGATTCCTTGTCGCTGCCATGTTTTTCCCGCCAACGCGCCAGCATATTCGCGCCCCGGGATTCAAT
>CAZXYG010000036.1:2842-3194 GCA_964644885.1 uncultured Rickettsiales bacterium | reverse complement strand
GATCCAGATTGATGCCGGCATCGTAAATATCGCCCTGAATGGTGATATTCCGTGTCGGCAGCACATCCCAGTCCGTGCGGAAGCCGGCTTTGGTATTATACCAGCTATTATTACCGCTCGAACCTGCGGTGGTTTCGGACGCATCGCGGTTCTCATACTGCGCGTAACTGCGCCAATAGAGATTATCCTTCACGTTTGCGCCGTAACGGCCTGAGGTAATCAGCCGATCTTCGTTTCCTGCCAGCGCGCTGACCACCACGCCTTGCGTGTCGGCAGCTTTTTTGGTGATGATGTTAATAATGCCGTTGACCGCGTTAGCGCCCCATAAGGTTGCGCCCGGCCCGCGAATCAC
>CAZXYG010000036.1:0-2832 GCA_964644885.1 uncultured Rickettsiales bacterium | reverse complement strand
CACCTCGATGCGGTCGATATCCTCTAGCATGAGATGCTGGATGTCCCAGTATACGCCGGAAAAAAGCGGCGTATAAATAGTGCGCCCATCAACCATAACCAGCAGTTTATTGGCAAAGGAGTCATTGAACCCCCGCGCTGAGATCGCCCAGTTGCTGGCGTCGATCCGGGCCACCTGGAGGCCCGGCACCATACGCAGCGCCTCGGCGACATGCGTGGCGCCCGAAAGCTTGATATCCTCATTGCTCAGCACATACACCGCGGCGGGAGAGCGGAATGAATCCTGCGGCTTGCGAGTGACGGAGGTTACGACATCGCCGAGGCTTTCAAGCGACAGCTCCTCCAATTGATCCAAATTGTTTGCCGCCAATACCGGACCGGACAGCATGGACGTTATCAATAGACTGGCACACAGCGATCGCTTCATAACGCCTCCTTTGAGATTTCCATAGACGGGAGGGTAAAACAAGTTCCAGCCAAATAAAAGTTCTACCTTTTGGCGTTACCTGCTTGAGGCGTTGAGATAACATAATAATTTTCATCTTCCATGGGAATGCCATCGAGTTCCTGAAGCGTACGGCAATCCTTCTGTAATTCGCGGTAATGGACGGTTTCCAAAAGCATAAATCCAAGGGAAGATATAAACGCGGCCATATCGCGGGAGGGACAATACCAATATGTCGACTCGTTGTTTTTGTGCAACAGCCAATTTATCATCCGCAATCGCCAATTCCCTTCATTATCCGATGCTACCGTTGCGCCAAATACGATGCGCAATGGTCCTTTGAAGAGCGTTCTCAGAGAAGTGAACAAGCGCTCAACCTCTTGTTTTCTAAGATATATCAAAACACCCTCGATGATAATCAGCGTGGGTTTTGCCATATCCAGATTTTCAATGGCGCGCATATGGTCAGCGAATGCCGAATCGGTCAGATCGGCGACGTTGAAACGAAAGTTGGCGGGAATAGGATAGCGCATTGCGTTAAGGCATCGCTGTTTTTCCTGTTGCGTTGGAGCGCGGTCGATTTCAACGCATGTGGTTGCCGGATATCGCTTGGCAAGCCGCAAAGCCAAGGTGTCGAATCCTGCGCCAAGTATCATGATTTGCGTAGCGCCGCGCGCAATCGCTTCATTGGCCTGTTGCTCGATAAAGCGTTTGCGGAACATAAAATGATGCACTATTCCTGGAATGTAAAAGAAATCCATAATCCAGCAATAAAGTCGTAAAGGCAGCATGGAAAACAGCCTTCTTATCCATGTGGTGCGCGCATGATTAGCCAATCCGGCATTCAATATTCTGGCATCTTCGGAAAAAAAATCCCGCCAGCGCGGCGTAAGCGAAAGCTTCGCCAGGCTATGCACTATGATAAAAGCGGTAAAACTGGATTGCGGCGATGCCATATACGAAGAGTTTCTATTTCAATGCTATTTCAATAATGAACGCAGTATAGTATAAGTACAATATGATAAATTGGCTCTATTTATTTGCTGCTATCCTGTTCGAGGTAGCCGGCACGATCTCCATGAAGCTTTCCGCGGGGTTTACCAAATTGGTGCCGTCCGTGCTGATCTTCGTATGCTACGCCATTGCGTTTACGCTCGTGACGTTCGCCATCCGCAAAATAGAGATCAGCGTGGCCTATACCATTTGGGCCGGCATGGGGACGGCGCTGATCGCCATGATTGGAATCGTTTATTTCGGCGAGCAGATCAGCGTTATAAAAATCGTATCGATTGTATTGGTTCTTATTGGGGTCGCCGGACTCAAATTGTCGGCATAAATCAAACGCATCATTTGCACTGCGTGTAGCATTTTTGCCATAACCTTTTGCTCTCTTTCTGAAGAGGTTGTGCAACGCATTTGAGTTATGCTAGTCTGGCGCCGATGCCATTCATTCAGCCTAGGTAGGGCTTCCGTTGTGATAAAAAGTATTTCTTCAACGCTGCGCGGGCTTTCCATCCACCAAAAATTCATGCTGGTGATCATGGTCACCAGCATGCTGGCGTTGATTCTCACGTTTTGCGGATTTGGCTGGTATAACATCATGCGCCTTCGTGAAGGCACTATCCAGCAGATGCGGCTTCTGGCGCAGGCTATCGGCGATCGCAGCAACGCCTGTCTTCTGTATCTGGACCCGAAGGTATGCAACGAAAACCTGGCGGCGTTCCGGGTGAAGCCTTCCATCACCATCGCCTGTATTTATGACGTAGATGGGCAGATTTTTACCCATTATATTTCGCGGAGCAATCCGGGCAGATCGTGCCCCTCGCTTCCCGTTCCCGGCGAGCGTTCCGAAAAAGGCATTCTTTCTTTCACTCAGAACATCATGCTCGGCGAGGATAAGGTCGGATCTTTGTATGTGGAATCCGATCTCACCGAAATCGAGGAAGATACCATTCAATATATCAAATACGTGATGATCTTCATTCTGGCCGGTTCGGTGTTTGCCTATGCGATTTCAAGCAGGCTTCTAAGGTTGGTAATGGCGCCTATTTTCAATCTCGTCAGCGCGGCGCAGGCCGTTTCGATCCATCATAATTACTCGGTGCGCGCGGAGAAGATGTACAAGGACGAACTTGGCGTATTGGTGGATGCGTTCAATGAAATGCTGTTCGAGATACAGAAACGCGACCGCCAGCTCATGGCCGCAAAGGAAAATCTGGAGCTGAAAGTAGTGGATCGCACCCGCGATTTGGAAAAAGCCAAGGAAGACGCAGAATTGGAGATTGCTCGTAAACTGGATGATGAACGCATCAAGATCCGGAAAGAAGTGGAGACAAAGACAGACGAACAGCATCGTTTAAAAGATCTCGAAAAAGAAAAACAAAAGAA
>CAZXYG010000035.1:17981-19940 GCA_964644885.1 uncultured Rickettsiales bacterium | reverse complement strand
GCTGCGCGGCGCGGGGAAAGCCGACTTAGCCCGGCAGCGCGTTGAATATACTTTTTTGTGGGGAGCGGCGCTTCCTATCGGAGAATTCGGACCCATGCCGGCCACGCCGATCGCTTTCACCGGCAATTTGCTGCAACCGGATATCAAGGTCAATCTCAAACAGCTTTCTACCATGACCGGAAGTGGCGCATTGGGAAAAAGCCTGAAAAAACTTGACACCTTCAGACAAGTGAAGGATCAGCTTGATACAATGAGCGATGATTTTCAGAAAGAAGTGGAAAAACAATCGAAGAAAACCAATTCCAAAAACCGGCGGGCGGAATAACAGCGGGCAATAAGGTCGCGGTTTATTTACAATTCTCCACTAACATGGAATCCAGCAGCGGCAACGTATCGGCGTTGCTGTCCACAAGCGGAATAGGATAATCGCCGGTGAAGCAAGCGTCGCAATATTGCGGTGCAGCATTATTTCTTCTTGCTTCGCCCACGGCGCGGTACATTCCGTCCACGGAGATAAAGGCAAGACTGTCCGCGCCGATGAAATCATTCATTTCCTTGATGCTCATATCATGCGCGAGCAATTGATCGGTGCAGGGCGTATCCACGCCGTAGAAGCAGGAATGCGTGGTGGGCGGGCTTGAAATGCGCATATGCACCTCCTTCGCTCCGGCATCGCGCACCATCTGCACGATTTTTTTAGACGTGGTGCCGCGCACAATACTGTCATCCACCAGCACCACGCTTTTACCTTTAATCACTGTCGCATTGGCGTTATGCTTAAGCTTGACCCCCAGATGCCGTACCTGATCGGCAGGCTCGATGAAGGTGCGCCCCACATAATGATTGCGAATGATGCCAAGCTCGAACGGGATGCGTGATTGTTCGGCATAACCGATCGCGGCAGGCACCCCCGAATCCGGCACGGGAATCACAACATCGGCCTTGACGGAGTTTTCCTTTGCCAGTTCCTTGCCCATGGCCTTACGCATCGCGTATACAGGATAGCCTTCAATCACACTATCAGGCCTTGAGAAATAGACATATTCGAAGATACAGAACCGTTTAGGCTTGGGCGCGAAAGGAAAAATCGAATCGATATGCCCGTCGCGGATGACAATCACCTCGCCCGCTTTGATGTCGCGCACAAATTCCGCGCCGATAATGTCGAGCGCGCAGGTTTCCGAGGCAAGCACGTGGGAATCTCCCAGGCGTCCTAGGATGAGCGGGCGCACGCCGTAGGCATCGCGCACGCCGATCAGCGTGTCTTTAGTCAGCGCCACCATCGAATAAGCACCCTCAATATGATGCAAGGCATCGATCAAGCAATCAAGAACCGTTTTACGCTTACTGAGCGCGACGAGGTGGATGATCACCTCGGTATCCATGGTAGTGCGGAAGATGCTGCCCTGCTTTACAAGCTGCTGCTTGAGCGTGAGCGCGTTGGTGAGGTTGCCGTTATGCGCGAGCGCCAGCCCGCCAAATCTGAGTTCAGCAAAGAGCGGCTGAATATTGGCGATTCGCTGGGCCTTGCCGCTGGTGGAATAGCGGTTGTGGCCGATCGCCGCGTCACCCTTCAAGCTACCGATGACATCCTTGGAATTGAAATTATCGCCGACCTTGCCGATCGCGGTATGCTGGTGAAAATGCGCGCCGTCACAACTGACAATACCCGCCGCCTCCTGCCCGCGGTGCTGAAGCGCGTGCAGCCCAAGCGCACAATGCGCAGCGGCGTCCGGCGTGCCAGCGATGCCGAAGACACCGCATTCCTCGTGCAGCTTATCGTCGTCGAAGGGGTGCATGGGTTTATACACCTTCCTCTATCACCTCCCCGCCCGGCAGGTTGTCCGGGGTAATGCCTTCCTTGAGATCTTCCTTCAGATCCTCCAGCGAAGGTTTCTCCCCCGCCTGCCCTTTTTCCAGGATCTTCACGCCTTTCTCGAACACATCCTTGGCGAAATC
>CAZXYG010000035.1:16904-17971 GCA_964644885.1 uncultured Rickettsiales bacterium | reverse complement strand
TCAGCGCCCTGGCTGGTATACTCGTAAGTTTCGCCGCGCAGCCAGTCCGGCTCCTCCTTGCCCGCCACCTCGACGATGGAGAGATGAATCAGCGAGACGATCACGAACCCTTTGCCGAAGCCGAACGCCGCGCCCAATATACGGTCGAACAAGCCGTTGCGAAATTCCTTCAGGCCGCCGGAGATCATGGCACCGAACAGCCCCAGGATCGCAAGCGACATCAGAAACACGAAGATGATAGCCGCGATATTGACCACGATGGAGTTCTTGAATAGATCCTCCATCCAACTGGCAGCATAAGGAAAGAAATACAAAGTGGAAATGCCGGAGCCAATCCACACGAACACCGAGAGCACGTCGTTGACGAATCCGCGTGTCAGCGATACCAACGTCGTGATGATAACGATGACGGAAACGACGACGTCAAAATAACTGAACATAAGCGCTATTCCACCTCCGTTTTTACCGGTTTAGCGGCCTTGGCCGGAAAGAATTCTCTGAGCTGCCTTATATAGGGAATCGGATGCATAATAAAGGCTTTACTCACGGCAGCCGTTCCTTCGGGCACGATAGCACGGCCGAATCCCAACTTTTCGGCCTCTTTCAAGCGCGCGGCGGCGTGACCAACTTTTCTCACCTCGCCGGAAAGCCCTATCTCGCCGAACACCACCGCGCCGGACAGGATAGGCTTATCCAGAAGCGCGGAAATCAGCGCCGCCACCACCGCCAGATCGGCAGCCGGCTCGGTGACGCGCAACCCCCCCGCCACGTTGAGATAGACTTCCTTATCCAAGAACGGCAAGCCCAGCCGCCGCTGCAATACTGCAAGCAGCATGGCAAGGCGGTTCGCGTCCCACCCCACCACGGCGCGGCGCGGCGTGGCCATGTTGCTCGGCACGACCAGCGCCTGGATCTCCAGAAGCACCGGCCGCGTGCCCTCCATTCCGGCAAACACCGCCGACCCGCTCACCTGGCCTGCCTTGCCGGAAATAAACAACGCAGAGGGATTTCCTACCTCCTGCAAACCCTTGTCCGTCATCTCGAACACGCCGATCTCGTTGGCCCCG
>CAZXYG010000035.1:0-16894 GCA_964644885.1 uncultured Rickettsiales bacterium | reverse complement strand
CCATATGCTCCAGCACCTTCGGCCCCGCGATCTGGCCTTCCTTGGTGACATGCCCTACCAACAGCAGGATTGCCCCCATCCGCTTGGCGAATTGTATGAGTTCATGCGCGGCGGCGCGCACCTGCCCCACCGTGCCTGGCGCAGATTCCAAGGTTTCCAGATATAGGGTTTGTATTGAATCAATGACGACCACCTCCGGCTTCCGCTCTTTCAGAGCGGCCAGTATATCCGTGACCGAAGTGGCCGTGGCCAATTGCACATTGCCGGTGGCGATGCCCAGCCTGCGAGCGCGCATGCGCACCTGCTCCACCGATTCCTCACCGGTAATGTAGGCGCAGGCTGCGCCATTGCCACCGATCGCCGCCACAGCCTGAAGCAACAAAGTGGATTTACCGATGCCGGGGTCGCCGCCGATCAGCACCGCCGAGCCGGGCACCAACCCGCCGCCCAGCACGCGATCCAATTCCGCGATGCCGGTTTTTCGGCGTGATTCGGTGTGCATCTCGCCGCCCAGTCCTTCAAAATCAATGGCGTTGCCCTTGGATTTCTTTTCCGCGCGCGTGAAGCCGGAAGCGGGCGCCTCCTCGACGATGCTGTCCCACACTCCGCACGCGCCGCATTGCCCCGCCCATTTGGAACTGACGGAGCCGCAGGACTGGCAAACATAGGATGAGATAGATTTAGGCATGCCAATACTATAAGCATCCAAACAGTATTCGTACAGCCTAAGGTTAGCGCTCCATTGAGGCACTGTTTTTAGTTGATACTGGAAGCTCTATAAATCCAAATTCGCGTCATTCCAGCGCAAGCTGGAATCCGTTCACATAACGAAAAAAGTCTAGATTCCAGCTTGCGCTGGAATGACGGCGTTTGGAAAAAGACGCAAAAGCGCCCCCTCTTAATGATCCTGCAGCTTAATCTCAATCGGCCCCTTACTGCTGCCGTGGATGAATTGCTCGACGTAAGGGTTGCTGCTTTTGTCCAGTTCCTTCTTGGCGCCACTCCAGATGATTGTGCCGTTGTAAATCATCGCCACCGTGTCAGCGATCTTGCGCACGCTGGCCATGTCGTGCGTGATGCTGATGGTGGTGGCATTGAGTTCCCTTGAGCATTTCACGATCAGTTCGTTGATGACGTCGGCCATGATGGGATCGAGACCGGTGGTCGGTTCGTCGAAGAAGATGATCTCCGGGTCGGCGGCGACGGCGCGCGCCAGCGAAACGCGCTTCTGCATACCGCCGGAAAGCTCGGCAGGGTAGAGATATCCCACTTCCTTTCCCAGCCCCACGGAGCTTAGCTTCTGAAATGCGATGTCCCTGGCCTCCTTGCGCGCCATGCGGCGGCCCTGGATCAGGCCGAAGGCGATGTTTTCCCATATTTTCAGCGAATCGAACAACGCCCCGCCCTGGAACAGGTAACCGAATTTGGGCATGATGCGGTCATGTTCCTTTTCGCTGAAGCGAGCGGTTTCCTCGCCGTCGATCTTGATGCTGCCTTTGTCCGGCTTCATCAACCCGATGATGTTCTTGAGCAGCACGGATTTCCCCGTGCCCGAGCCGCCGATCACCACCAGCGATTTCCCCTTCTCCACCTTGAGATCAACGCCCTGCAACACCTTCTTTTTGCCGAAGGATTTATGCAGGTCCTTGATCTCGATTTTATATTTACTGCTCATTTAGCGAAGAAGAGTTCGGTGATGATATAGTTGGTGAGCAGAATCAGGATCGAAGCACTGACCACGGCGTTGGTGGTGGCCTGGCCCACGCCCTGCGCCCCGCCGCGCGAATGGAAGCCGTGATAGCAGCCCATCAGCGCGATGATGAAGCCGAATACCGAGGCTTTCACCAGGCCGGAGATTACGTCCTTGTTCTCCAGATAATCCAGCGTGTTTTTGAGATAGCTGTTGGGCGAAAAATCGAGCTTGTGGATGCCCACCAGGTAGCCGCCGTAAACGCCGATGATATCCGCCACCAGCACCAGGCAGGGCAGCATCAGCACGCCCGCCAGCACACGCGGCGCGATCAGGTATTTGAACGGGTTGGTGGAAAGCGTGGTGAGTGCGTCGATCTGCTCGGTGACGCGCATGGTGCCGATCTCGGCGGCCATCGCCGCCCCTACCCTGCCCGCCACCATCAACCCCGCCAGCACCGGCCCCAGCTCCCGCGTGATCGAGATCACCACCACCGTGGCGATCGAGCTTTCGGCGTTGAAGCGCGAGAAGCCGGTATAACTCTGCAGCGCCAGCACCGCGCCGGTGAAAATGGCAGTCAACCCCACCACCGGCAGCGAATAATAACCGATATCGAGCATCTGCTTCAGGATCAGGCGGGAATAATAGGGCGGCATCAGCGTATGCCGCACGGCGCTAAAGGCGAAAAACGACAGCTTCCCCGTGATCTCGAAGAATTTCAGCAGCACGCGGCCAAGAACAGCGAGGAAATTCATGATTCTTTTTTCTTTCTTCCGTGCATAGCCCGTGATCCCCCTCTCTCTGGAAGGGAGAGGGTCGGGGTGAGAGTAGGATGCTTTCTATATACTAATGCTGCGTCATGACCCGAGTTTACCGTAGGTAAACTACAGGGCCATCCATCTGCGTTATATTCATAAAGGTGGATCCCCCTATAGTTTTTGCGCTTGCAAAAACTCGGGGGATGACACTTAACCGAGTAGGTTACATTATCCCACATACACCCTCTTGAACCTATCCCCCAGCCGGGTAAGAATTTCGTAAGGAATCGTGCCTGCCTGTTTTGCCAGTTCGTCCACCGTGCATCGTTCGCCCAATAATTCCACTTCCGTTCCTATACCGATTTTCGATTGCGGAACCCGCGTGACGTCCAGCACGATCAAATCCATCGAAACGCGCCCGACCACCGGCGCTTTATACCCCAGAATATAGCCGGAAGCCACATTGCTTAAGGAACGCATATAGCCATCCGCGTATCCCACCGGTATCGTTGCCAACAGCGCACCCGCAGCCACCTCGCGGGTGGCACCATAGCCCACGGTTTGGGGAGTGTCAATGCGGCGCAACTGGATGATGGGCGCGGTGAGCGTCGCCACGTGCCGCATCGTCGGCCCTCTGCCCTTGTTGCTGCCGTAGAGCGCAATCCCCGGCCGTACCAGGTCGAAATGATAGCATTTCTTGAGCACGATGCCCGCCGAGTTGGCAAGGCTCGCCGCAACGCCGGAAAATCGCTTCCGCGCCTGATTAAAGTGCCGGTACTGCGCTTCGTTCTTCGGCGAATCCGGCGCGTTGGCGCATGCCAGGTGACTCATCACCAGTTCCAATGCAAGCCCCTCCACGTCCAGCCGCTGCGCCTCCCCGGAGGAAAGACCCAGGCGGTTCATGCCAGTATCAACATGAATGGCGGATTTCAGATTTTCTTTCTTCTTGCGCGCAAAATCTTTCCATATCTCTATTTGATAAACATCGTTTAATATTGGAATTAAATGATATTCATAAAAAATCTTTTCCTGCCCTTTGCACACCCCGTGGAAAACGAAGATTCTGACTTTAGGCAGAATCGCACGCAACGCTATTCCCTCTTCCAGATGCGCCACGAAAAACGTTTTTGCGCCCGCCGTGGCCAACGCCTTCGCCACCGGCTTTACGCCCAGGCCGTAAGCGTCCGCCTTGACTACGGCGCCGCATTCCGCGCCTTTCGCCGCTTTGGCCAGCGCGCGATAATTGGCGGCGACAGCGGAAAGGTCTATGGTAAGAACAGCATCGGCGCAGGAGGCAGGCATCGTCAAATGGTCACGTCTTCCATCGCCGCTTCGTGCGCCAGGTTGCCGAAGCGCGTGGTGGTTTTGTCGAAGAAGAGTTCCACGTTGCCGATGGGGCCGTTACGGTGCTTGGAAACCATGATCTCGGCCTTGCCCTTCACCGCGTTGTATTTCTCACCGTTCTTCTCCAGCCACATCATCATGGACTTGGTATCCTGGGCGCCTTCGTCGGAGGAATCCCGCGGGTCGCGCGGCTTGCTGCGCTCCAAGTAATATTCCTCACGGTAAATGAACATCACAATGTCGGCATCCTGCTCGATCGATCCAGATTCGCGCAAGTCGGAAAGTTGCGGGCGCTTATCCTCACGGCCTTCCACGGCGCGCGAAAGTTGCGACAGCGCCAGCACGGGAATATCCAGCTCCTTGGCGATAGCCTTGAGGCCCATGGTGATCTCAGAGATTTCCTGCACGCGGTTGGACTGCGCCACTTCCGAAACGCCACGGATGAGCTGGAGATAATCCACCACCAGCAGCGCCAGGTTATGCTTGCGCTTCATGCGCCGCGCGCGCGTTCGGATGGCGGAAATGGTGAGCGCGGGCGTATCGTCGATGAACATGGGCAGCGTGTAGAGCGCTTTGTTGGCTTCCACCAGCCGCGCGAATTCGTCCTTGTGCAAGCGGCCACGCCGGATACTGTTGGCATTGATGCCTGTCTTGATAGCAAGCAAACGCGCCGCTAATTGCTCCGCCGACATTTCGAGCGAGAACACGCCCACCGCGCCCGGCTGCCGCGGCTCATCCGTTTCCTGCCGCTGTTCCTCCGCTTCCCGCACGAGCGTCTCGACGGCGTTGATCGCCATGCTGATGGCCAGCGCGGTCTTA
This sequence comes from uncultured Rickettsiales bacterium, assembly GCA_964644885.1. GTDB lineage: Bacteria > Pseudomonadota > Alphaproteobacteria > Rickettsiales > JACKKO01 > CAZXYG01. Next base: position 12,283 of record CAZXYG010000035.1, on the reverse strand, counting down.
CCCATCGAGGGCCGCGCCGCCAGTATCACGAGATCGGATTTCTGCAACCCGCCCAGCAGTTCATCCAAATCTTTAAGCCCCGTCGGCACGCCGTTGACCGCGCCTTGCCGATTGAAGGCCAGGTTGGCACGCTCCAACGATTCTTTCAGCGCTTCCCTGAGCGGTGAAAAATTGCGCTCCACGCCACCTTCACCCGCCAAGGTGAAAAGTTTATGCTCGGCGCGCTCGATCTGCTCCGAGGAGGAATGATGGCCATCCTCGGCATAGGCATCGTCGAGAATATCCTGCCCGATTCCGATCAGGCTGCGGCTTACATGAAGGTCATGCACCACACGCGCATAATCTTTCACATTGATGATGCCGCTCGCCAGCCCTGCTATCTTGGCCAGATAGCTCGCCCCGCCGATATCGGCCAGCGCCTCGTCTTTCTCGAAGCGGCTGCGCAACGTGACGGGGTTGGCAATCAGCCCGCGCTCCATGAACGCGATGATCGCTTCGAAAATGCGACAATGCACCGGCTCATAGAAATGAGCGGGCCTCAGAAAATCGCCCACGCGATTAAAAGCGTCATTGTTGGTGAGTACGGCGCCCAGCACCGCCTGCTCAGCTTCAATATTATAAGGAACCTCGCGGTAAGCCGGCGCTTCCGCCGGCTTCGCGGCAACCTCCACCGGCTGGATTTTTAGCTCTCCCATGATGGCGCACTTTAGAATAAATCATTTATGAACGCTAGCGGAGAAACACATAAAAAAAGAGCCGGATGAAAGATTAACCGTCACTCGGATCGGCAAGGAGGATAGAAACTTTTCCGTAGAACTGGTACAGTTCCAGAAAAACAGACTGCCGATGCCATCGCCCATATACACCATCCCTCCCTCCGTTTCTTTTGTGGATGCTCTGGCCGAAGGTATTTACCGGCAATACGGACATGACCCTTTGGCGTTTTCGGATACCCTGATACTTTTGCCCAACCGCCGGTCGTGCCGGGTGCTGCGGGATGCCTTTCTGCGCATGACCTCAGGAAAGCCGCTGATTCTACCCGCCATCCGCCCTATCGGCGATACGGATGAATCAGAGTGGACGCTGGGTGAAAGTGATGGTTTTTTACTTCCGCCCGCCATCTCCCATACGAAACGCCGCGTGCTGCTGGCGGAATTAGTGCAGCGCCAACGCGACGATACCGCTTTTAAAGCCGATCCCAAAAGAACGATCAACAGCGATCAAGCCATGCGGCTCGCCATAGCGCTGGAGCGATTTTTAGACGAGGTACAACGCGAGCGGCTTTCCTTCGATGCGCTGGAGGATGTGGTGCCGGAAGAATTGGCGGAGCACTGGCAGATCACGCTGGATTTTCTTTCGCTTCTTTCCCGCGAATGGCCAAAAATTCTTGAGCAAAACGGCATGATCGATCCGGTGGAGCGACGCAACCGCCTGCTGGACATGCAGGCAGCGCAATGGAAGAAAAAACCGCCGCAGCATCCCGTGATCGCGGCAGGCACGACGGGCAGCATGCCTGCCGTTCGCATGCTGTTGCGCGGCATTCTTGATATGCCTCACGGCACAGTTATCCTGCCGGGGTTGGATAATTGGATGGATGACAATACCTGGCACGCCGTGGACGCATGCCATCCGCAGCATGGCATGAAGCAGTTATTGGAAGCGCTGAAGGTCTTGCGTACGGACGTTGAGCCATGGCCCAGTACGATTGATAAAGAAGAATCCGATTCCGCGACGCGGGGCAGAGGAGCGCTCCTCATGGAAGCCTTCCGTCCGGCGGCGACCGTCAACGCCTGGCGCCACCTGGCGTTGCCTGTGGAAAGCGTGACAGGCCTCACCTGCATCGCGGCAGATACGCTCCATGAAGAAGCCGCGATCATCGCGATGATTCTACGCCATACATTGCAAACGGCGGAGAAAAGAGCAGCGCTGGTGACGAACGAGCGGCGGCTTGCACGCCAGGTGATTTCCATCCTGAAGCGGTGGGATATATCCATTGATGATTCCGCCGGCAGGCCGCTTATCGCCCTTCCGTCCGTTGTATTTCTTCGGTTGATTGCGCAAGCGGTGGTACAGCGCTTTTCTCCTGTTTCGTTTCTTGCGCTGCTTAAACATCCTTTTATGAGAATGGAACTTTCCGCCGGTGAATGCCGCCGACGATCGCGCCTTCTGGAGCGGGGCATTCTGCGCGGCGCGCGCATCGTAGGCGGCCTGCCGGCGTATCGTGAGGCGCTCTTGCATAGCGACGCGCTGCAAGCACCCGATAAAACAATGCTGGCGGAATGGGTTATCGTCATAGAGAAATGCTGCATGCCGTTCGCGCAGCTTCTCGGCAAGCCTCACGCGGATTGCGCGGAGGTCGTAGAGGCGCATATCGCCTGCGCCGAAGCATTGGGGGGAAGTAAAGCGCAACTCTGGTCGGGCGATGAGGGCAAAGAAATCATAACCGTGATTGATGAGATAGTAGAAGGCTCAAGACAGCACGTGATTGAACCGTGGTTTTATCCCGACATACTGAAAAGCCTGTTCGCAGGACGGGTATCCCGTCCGCATTACGGCACTCATCCGCGTCTCGCCATTCTTAGCCCCATCGAGGCAAGGCTTCAGCGTTTCGATACGGTTATTCTGGGCGGCATGAACGAGGGCAGTTGGCCCGGCCATGGCTTTAATCCGTGGATGAATCGCTCCATGTGCCACACATTCGGGTTGCCTACCGAGGAGCATCATGCCGGGATGGCGGCGCATGATTTTACCCAATGCTGCCACACCGCTGAACTATTCATCACACGTTCTTTTAAAATGGATGGCGTGCCGACCCTGCCTTCACCGTTTCTTCACCGCCTGGATACAGTGCTTAAAACAGCCGGCTTGCACAGCGCGGCATATAACGGCCAGCGTTGGATTCAGTGGGCGCGGCAGATGCATGATGACGGAACGCCTCCCGAATCCATGGCGCCGCCCGCCCCGCGCCCACCCATATCCGCTCGTCCCACGGCGCTTTCGGTGACTGCGATCGAGAAGTTGATGCGCGACCCCTATAGCATCTATGCCTCGCACATATTGAAACTGAAACCGCTTGAGGAGATTGATAAGAACCCCGACGCCAGACATTTCGGCAGCCTGATCCACAGCGCGCTGGAACGGTTTGTACGCGCATGGGCCGAACTGCCTGAAAATGAACAGTTTCAGACATTATTGGCATATGGGAGGGACGTGTTTTCCAACTCGCCGCACGGTCCAGCCATGCAGACGCTGTGGTGGCCGCGTTTTGAGCGGATTGCGGCATGGTTCGTCGAGAATGAGAGAAAACGGCGCACGTTCCTGAAAACCGTGCGGACGGAAATCAAAGGACAGACGGAGATCATGGCGGGGAGCAGAAAATTCATTCTGAAAGCCCGCGCCGACCGCATTGAAGAAGATAAGGGGGGAAGGCTAGTCATTGTTGATTATAAAACAGGCGAACCACCCGAAAAAAAGGATATTGCGGCGGGTCTTGCTCCACAACTCGTGCTGGAAGCGCTGATAGCCGCAGAGGGAGGATTTTCCGCTACCGATAAGCAAAAATCCGTACGTGAAATCGGCTATTGGAAACTTTCTGGCACATCGGAGCATTCCAACGCAATAATGTACGGCGAGGAATTGGAAACATGGCTTACCGAAACAAGAGAGGGGCTAATCCGCCTGCTGAAAACATTTGACAACCCTGAAACACCCTACCTTTCTTGCCCCGATACGGAGCGCTCTCCAAAGTACAATGATTACGAGCATCTTGCCCGCGTGAAGGAATGGCGCCGCGATTAAAAACGCTTGGTTCTTTGCATGGAAAGTGCTATTAGCTGGCGCCTGACATACGCGGTAAAAACCATCCACCAGAGAGAGAAAAAATTATGACACAGAAACGGAAAAACGGCATACCGGGCAGCATCACAGAGAACAAATCTTCCATTCCCCATAAATCCGCCCAGGCAGGCGCGGCACAATCCAAGGATGTTTCCGGAAAATCGCCCTACGGTAAAAATCAACAGGAAGCCGCTTTCACCCAAGGCAACGTGACTTCCTTCAGCAAGGCCTCGCAGCAGGCACAGCAAAATGTCGAGGAAATAGGGCGTCAGGCATGGGAAAAATGGGCGCGGTCCGCCGATACCGCGGTAGATAGCCTTGACGATCTGGTTGCGCTCAATAAGCAGGCCGCCGACGCCACATTTAAGTGCCTTTCCGCTTCGGGCGATATTGCTCAGGCCATCGGCGAGGAAATTTCTAGTCTTTCCAACGATGTTATCGCTGAGAATATTGAAGCGCTGGAAGGTTCTTTCGCCTGCCGTACCATCAACGATTTTATCGACCTGCAAAACGAGCTGTTCCGTGCAAACAGCAGCCGAGCGACAAACGCAGCGCTTAAAATCATGGAACTTTCCGCAGCATACGCCAACGCGGCGGAGCCTATTGCCGAAGCGGCTTCCGAAATTTCCGAGAAAGCGGCAAAGATCTTCAGCGCGGAGTAACAACGGCCCCGCCTGCTTCCGGCGCCTGTTACGATTCCCGCCTTGTTTTACCGCAGAAGATAACTGCGGCGGCAGGTGTGTGTTTACTTTTTCCCTCTCTTCTTTCCTTTTTCTCCCCCTTCCTCTCCCGCTTCCAGGGCGATGTCGCCGTGGGAAACCAGGTGACCGCCGCAGAGAGAACGTAAAAGCACGTAGAATACCGGCGTCAGGAATAGACCGAAGAAGGTGACGCCGAGCATCCCGGAGAACACCGCGACGCCCATAGAGTGGCGCATCTCCGCACCCGCACCAGAAGAGAATACCAGGGGCACCACGCCCATGATGAAGGCAAAGGAGGTCATCAGGATGGGACGCAGACGCAGGCGGCTAGCTTCCACCGCTGCACGAACAGACGGATGGCCTTGCAATTCCAACTCGCGCGCGAATTCCACGATCAGGATAGCGTTCTTGCACGCCAGCCCCACCAGAACGATAAACCCGATCTGAGTGAAGATGTTATTGTCGCCGCCGGTGAGCCACACGCCGGTAATGGCCGAAAGCAGGCACATCGGCACGATCAGGATCACCGCCAACGGCAACGTGAGGCTTTCATACTGCGCGGCCAGCACCATGAACACGAACAGCACGCATAGCGGAAACATAAACGCCGCCGTATTCCCCGCCAGGATCTGCTGGTAGGTGAGATCCGTCCACTCGAAATTCATGCCCTTGGGCAGCGTTTCGCGCACGATCCGCTCGATGATACGCTCCGCCTCGCCGGAGGAAACGCCCGGGGCCGGTCCGCCGTTGATCTCGGCAGCGCGGTAGGCGTTGTAACGCATGGCGCGGTCGGGGCCGTAGCTTTCTTTCACCGTCATCAACGCACCGAGCGGTATCATCTCGCCTTGCTGGTTGCGCACCTTCAGCGATGTAATATCTTCAGCGTGGGCGCGGAATGGCGCATCGGCCTGCGCGATCACGCGGAAGGTACGGCCAAAACGGTTGAAATCGTTGACATAGAGCGAGCCCAGGTAAATCTGCATGGTATCGAATACGTCGGTGACCACTACATCCGCCTGCCGCGTGCGCGTGCGGTCGAGTTCCACGTCAAGCTGCGGCACGTTGATCTGGTAGCTCGAAAAGACGCCCGCGAGTTGCGGTGTCTGCCATGCCATGCCCTGGATGGCCTGAACGGCCCCATAGAGCGCTTCATAACCGAGATCGGCGCGATCCTCAATCTGAAGCTTGAAGCCGCCGATGGTGCCAAGGCCCATCACCGCAGGTGGAGGAAACACCGCCACGAACGCCTCCTCGATCGCCCCAAACTGTTGACCCAGCGCCCCCGCGATGGCCATGCCGGAAAGCTCAGGCGCGCGCCGTTCCGAAAAGGGTTTCAGCGTAAAAAACACCAGCCCTTCGCTGGACGCGGAGGAAAATCCCACGATGGAAAGCCAGGGAACGCCACCGCATGCTCCACGCCGGACTGCTTCATGCCAATCTCCGACATGCGGCGGATGATTTTCTCAGTGCGGTCGAGCGTGGAGCCGTCGGGCAATTTGGCAAACGCCACCAGATATTGCTTATCCTGCATCGGGATAAAGCCCCCCGGTACGCGGGTGAACATGAAAAGCGTGAAACAAATCAGACCGGCGTAAACGCCCATCATCAGCGCGCGGCGTTGCACGACCCGCGAAAGCCGCCCGGAATAGAATTCGATGGAGCGCTGAAACACGCGGTTAAACCAGGCGAAGAACCCGCCGAATATCCGATTTATCAAAGCGGTGAGCCGGTCCGGCGGCGCGCCGTGGGGTTTCAGCAGCAACGCGCACAGCGCGGGACTGAGCGTCAGCGAGTTGAACGCCGAGATCACCGTGGAAATGGCAATGGTGAGTGCGAACTGCTGATAGAACTGCCCGGTGAGGCCACTGATGAAGGCGATTGGCACAAACACCGCGATCAGCGACAGCGCGATGGCGATGATGGGACCGCTCACCTCGCGCATGGCCTGGTGCGTGGCAGCGCGCGGCGAAAGTCCGCGCGCAATGTTGCGTTCAACGTTCTCCACCACCACAATGGCATCGTCCACCACCACGCCGATGGCCAGCACCAGCCCGAACAGCGTCAGCGCGTTGATCGAGAAGCCGAAGGCATGCATCAGCGCGAACGTGCCGATGATCGAAACCGGCACTGCCAACAGCGGAATAATAGAAGCTCGCCAGGTCTGCAGAAACAAAATCACCACCAGCACCACCAGCGCGATAGCTTCGAGCAGCGTAATGATAACCGCCCGAATCGAATCGCGCACGAACACCGTGGGGTCATAGACGATCTCATAATCCACTCCTTCGGGAAATTCCGCCTTCAGCCGCTCCATGGTTTCACGCACGCGGTTGGAAATCTCGATGGCATTGGCGTCCGGCATTTGAAAAATAGGAACCGCCACCGCAGGCTTGTTATCAAGCAGCGAGCGCAGCGCATATTCTGAGGCACCAAGCTCCACGCGCGCCACGTCCTTGAGGCGTGTAATCGCGCCTTTCTCCCCGGTTTTCAGGATGATGTCGCCGAACTCTTCCTCGGTAGTCAAGCGGCCTTGGGCATTGACCGAAAGCTGCATATTCACGCGGCCTGATGCGGGCGGTGCACCGATAACCCCCGCCGCCACCTGCACGTTCTGCTGGCGGATGGCCTGCACCACATCGGAGGCCGAAAGCTCGCGCGCTGCCACCTTATCCGGATCAAGCCAGACGCGCATGGCGTAATCGCCAGCGCCGAACACCATTACTTGTCCGATTCCCGGAATGCGCGCCAGTTCGTCGCGCACGTTGAGTGCGGCGTAATTACGCAGATAAAGCACATCATACCGCTCGCTGGGCGAAAGCAAATGCACCACCATGGTGAGGTCGGAGGAGCTTTTGACCGTGGTTACGCCGAACTGGCGCACGATATCCGGCAGGCGCGGCAGAGCTTGCGAGACGCGGTTTTCCACCAGTTGCTGCGCCTTGTCGCCATCGGTGCCGATGGCGAAGGTGACGGTGAGCGACATCTGGCCGTCGGCGGTGGCCTGCGAGAACATGTAAAGCATTCCTGCGACGCCGTTGACCTGCTCCTCAAGGGGCGCCGCCACCGTTTCCGCGATTACCTTCGGATTGGCGCCGGGATACTGCGCATGCACCACCACCGAGGGCGGCACCACGTTAGGATATTCGGCGACCGGCAGCCTGAAAACCGCGAGAAACCCTGCAATCAGGATCAGAAGCGACAGCACCGCCGCAAATATCGGCCGGTCGATAAAAAAGCGAGAGAGATTCATAAGGAAGAAAGCACCGTTTTATTATAACGCACCGGCGACACTATCTGCTATATCGGCAATTATGTCTAGAGAACAAGTGCATACCTTTAAAATGCTTCCGTAGTTCACCACCAGCTCCCGCACACCCTCGCTAAAGCCTAGTTGTCCTATTGACAGTGATGGCGGCCCCTGACGATTCACTTCGAGCCGGGCATACGAATTTCTAGAAGCATTGAAACGGATTGCATCGATTCAAAAGACCGCTTTCACGCCGCTCTCTTCTAATTGCCGCTGCACATGCCGCTTCATTTCTTCCAAAGCCGCTACGTCCTGCGCCTCGCAACGCACCACTAGGGCGGCCTGAGTGTTGGAGGCGCGGAGGAGCCACCAGCCGGCGGGCAGCGTCACGCGCACGCCGTCGATAGCATTGTATCGTACCCCTGCGGCGTCGAGCCGCGCCTTGACTTCCTCCGGGATCAGGAATTTGCGTTCGTCCGGGCAATCGATGCGCAATTCCGCGGTGCTGCATGAGGCCGGCAGCGCCTCCACTTTTTTAGCGATCGAAGTGTCGGATCGCGCGGCTATGTTCAGCAACCGTACCGCCGCGTAAAGCCCGTCGTCATACCCGAAATTTCGGTCGGCGAAGAACATATGCCCGCTCATCTCTCCGGCTAGCTTCGCCCCTGTTTCCAGCATTTTAGCCTTGATCAGCGAGTGCCCCGTTTTCCACATCAGCGGCGTGCCGCCAAGCTCAGCGATCCTATCGAATAGCGTTTGACTGGCTTTCACATCGGCGATGATGGTTGTGCCGGGGTGCGATTCCAGCACATCTTCGGCAAAAAAGGTCAATAGCTGGTCGCCCCAAATAATCCTTCCCTTGTCGTCCACCGCGCCCACGCGGTCGCCATCGCCGTCAAACGCCACGCCGAAATCGCAGCGTTTCTTCCGTACCGTTTTTATCAACTGCTCTAGATTCTTCGGCTCCGTGGGATCGGGGTGATGATTCGGAAAATTGCCGTCTATCTCGGCGTTGAGCACAATATGGTCTCCCGGCAGCAGATCGCACAGCCGCGCCATGATCTCGCCTGCCGCCCCGTTTCCGGCATCCCACGCCACCTTTAGCTTGCGCCGCGCTTTCTTTTCCTCGAAGGCGCCGAGCAGCGATTCCAGATAAGCATTGCGGACATCCTCACTGCGCTCAACGCCTTCGCCTTCCAGAAAATCGCCGCCATTGGCGATCGCGCCGATAGCCTGGATGGCGCCGCCGAACACCGAGCGCTTGCCCAGCATGAATTTGAATCCGTTATGCGTGGGCGGATTATGCGATCCCGTCACCATTACCCCGGCGTCCAGCCCCAGGTGGAACACGGAAAAATACAACATCGGCGACGGGCCTAGACCTATGTGCACCACTTCCGCGCCGGTCTGTCGCAGCCCTTCGCTAAGCGCTTTCTGCAATCGAGGCGAACTCAGGCGTCCATCGTACCCTACTCCGATGCGCGGATTCGCTTTGGCGCATTCGCGCCGCACAAATGTTCCGAAACCGCGCCCGATAAGATCCGCCGAGGCTTCGTTCAGTGTTTTTTCCACAATGCCGCGAATATCATATTGCCGCAGAATAGAAGAGTGTAGTTTTGCCTGCGGCGATTTTTTGCCGGAATGTTTCATGCTTCTATAAAATGAACCGGCTCAAATCCGCCTGCTCGGCAACATTGGAAAGGTGCTTCCTCACGTACGCCTTGTCGATCTTCACCTTATCTTCGGAACTATCCCCGGCGGTGAAGCTGATTTCCTCCAACAGTTTCTCCATTACCGTGTGCAAACGCCGAGCGCCGATATTCTCAACCGAACGGTTGACTTCGGTGGCGGCATGCGCGATTTCCTTGATGCCCTCGGCGGTAAATTCCAGCGCCACGCCCTCGGTTTTCATTAGCGCCTCGTATTGCTTGGTGAGGCTGGCTTCCGGCTCGTTGAGAATGCTCACCATATCCTCCTCGGTGAGCGCGTCGAGCTTGACGCGGATAGGCAAGCGTCCCTGCAACTCGGGCAGCAGGTCCGAGGGTTTGGCGAGGTGGAACGCACCGCTGGCGATGAACAAGATATGGTCGGTCTTGACCAGCCCGTGCTTGGTTGGCACCACCGTGCCTTCTAGCAGCGGCAGCAAATCGCGCTGCACGCCCTCACGGCTGACATCCGCGCCGCGCGCCTCGGCCCTCGCGGTAATCTTGTCGATTTCGTCAAGGAATACGATGCCGTCATTCTCTACTGCGCGAATGGCTTCTTTCACTACTTTTTCCTCATCGAGCAGCTTGTCGCTTTCCTCCTGCATCAGCAGGTCGTAGGATTCGCGCACGGTCATCTTGCGGGTTTTAGTGCGTCCGCCGAACGCCTTGCCCAGCATCTCGTTGATATTGATCATGCCGATCTGTCCGCCGGGCATGCCGGGAATGTCGAAGGTAGGCATGCCAGGAATGGCGTTATCCTGAAGCTGGATTTCGATTTCCTTATTGTCCAACTCGCCTGAACGCAGCTTAACGCGGAATTTATGCCTTGTTTCCTCGCGCGCGTCCTCGCCCACCAGCACATTCAGCACCCGCTCCTCGGCGGCGATCTCGGCGCGCGCCACAACCTCCTTGCGCATATGCTCGCGCGTCATGCGGATGCCGATTTCGGTGAGGTCGCGCACGATGGATTCCACGTCGCGCCCCACATAGCCAACTTCGGTGAATTTGGTCGCTTCAACTTTGAGGAACGGCGCGTTGGCAAGCTTGGCCAGACGGCGGGCAATTTCGGTCTTGCCGCAGCCGGTGGGGCCGATCATCAGGATGTTCTTGGGCATGATCTCGTCGCGCAACGGCTCCATTACCTGCATCCGGCGCTCGCGGTTGCGCAACGCGATGGCCACCGACCGTTTGGCTTCCTTCTGGCCGATGATGTAGCGGTCTAGCTCGGCGACGATCTCGCGTGGGGTTAGGGAGGTCATTACTCCAGCACTTCCACCGTCAAATTCTCATTCGTAAACACGCAGATATCGGCGGCGATTTTCATGGCTTTGCGCGCGACCTGCTCGGCGTCGAGCTTGGTATTGTCCATTAATGCGCGGGCGGCGGAAACGGCGTATTGCCCGCCCGAGCCGATGCCCACCACATCGTGCTCCGGCTCCAGCACATCGCCCAGGCCCGTCAGCACCAGCATGGCTTTCTTGTCGGCCACGATCATCATGGCTTCCAGGCGGCGCAAATAACGGTCGGTGCGCCAGTCCTTGGCCAGTTCCACGCAGGCGCGGGTAAGCTGCCCGGGATGCGCTTCCAGTTTGCTTTCCAGCCGCTCGAACAGAGTGAAGGCGTCGGCGGTGGCTCCGGCAAACCCGGCTACGATGGTTTTATTAGCAAGATGCCGCAGCTTTTTGGCGGTGGATTTAATCACCGTGTTGCCGATGGAAACCTGCCCGTCCCCGGCAACTACGGTTTTTCCGCCTTTCCTGACCGCCAGAATAGTGGTGCCGTAGAGTTTCGATGGGTCGCCGTGGTTCATAGAGTTTTACTTGGCTTTGATTAATGTGTAGTATATGTGGGGCATATTTTAACGGGTTTCAAGAAAAATGCGCAAAGCGACCGTAGAACGGAAGACCAAGGAAACCACCATCCGTGTTGTTCTAAACGCGGATGGCGCCGGACAATATAATGTCAAAACCGGCATCGGGTTTCTTGATCACATGCTGGAGCAACTGGCCAAGCATAGCTTGATGGATCTTGAGGTGGAAGCCAAAGGCGACCTGCATATCGATTTTCACCACACCACCGAAGATACCGGCATAACCATCGGCCAGGCGCTGGCCAAGGCGCTGGGAGATCTCAAGGGTATCACGCGCTACGGCCATGCTTATATCCCGATGGACGAAACGCTCACCCGCGTGGCGCTCGATGTTTCAGGCCGTCCGGCGCTGATATGGAAGGTGGCGTTCACCCGCGACAAGCTGGGCGAGATGGATACGGAACTATTCCGCGAATGGTTCGGCGGTTTCGCGCAGGCGGCGGGTATTACGCTGCATGTCGAGAATCTCTATGGCACCAATAATCACCATATTGTTGAATCCTGCTTCAAGGGGCTGGCGCGTGCGCTAAAAACGGCGCTGGCCATTGATCCGCGCATGGCGGATGTGATTCCCTCAACCAAGGGAAAATTGGGCGGGTAGCCATGCTCGGCAGAACCTATAGCTATCTGGTGTACACCAACCCCAGGGCCGATCACCCTGAAGAAACCGCTGAATTTGTGCGCGATGGCTTTGCCTTCTGGGCGCTGGTGCTCAACGTATTCTGGCTGGTCTGGAAGCGTATGTGGTGGCCAGCGGTCATCTTCGCGGCATTGTTTGGCATCAATGCCTGGCTGCGCATGAGCGGCATACTCTCGATGGAGCAATCGAGCGCTGTGGATTTCGGCATTGCGCTGTTTCTTGCCTATCACGCGCTGGACTGGCACGGCATGTCGCTGGAATCACGCGGCTATGAGCCTGTTG
>CAZXYG010000034.1:0-20049 GCA_964644885.1 uncultured Rickettsiales bacterium | reverse complement strand
CGCGGGGTGGAGCAGCCCGGTAGCTCGTCAGGCTCATAACCTGAAGGTCGTAGGTTCAAATCCTACCCCCGCAACCAACTTCCGCCGTTTTAGGGTTTTTGAAGTAGGCGTATAGTAGGCAGGAAGCACAATCTACGCAGCCTAAGTAATAGTAATGTCGCCGCCTGCAGGGTAGATGTTTCCAACAACCGCTTTGACTAACCGCCTTCGGGCTGCTAAGTTGCACGCTTTAAACGCACAGGCGCAGCAATCCTCATGGCGAAAAAGAAATCCTCCAAAACCGCAAAGCCAAAATCCGCGCTCAATAGCGGGAAATCGAGGGTTTCCTTCACCGACGACGACGCGCTCCATTTTCACAAATCCGGCACTCCCGGAAAAATCAGAATTTCCGCCAGCAAGCCGCTGCTCACCCAGCGCGATCTTTCGCTCGCCTATTCGCCCGGCGTGGCGGTGCCGTGCAAGGAAATCCACCGCGATCCCAAAACCGCTTACGATTATACCTCCAAGGGCAATTTCGTCGCGGTGATCTCCAACGGCACGGCGGTACTGGGCCTCGGCAATCTGGGGGCGCTTGCCTCCAAGCCGGTGATGGAGGGCAAGGCCGTACTGTTCAAGCGCTTCGCCGACATTGACGCCATCGACATAGAGGTGGATACCGAAAACCCGGAGGAATTCATCAATTGCGTGCGTTTCCTCGGCCCAAGCTGGGGCGGCATCAACCTGGAGGATATCCGCGCCCCGGATTGCTTCATCATCGAGCAGAAACTGCGCGAAGTGATGGACATTCCCATTTTCCACGACGACCAGCACGGCACGGCGATCATCACCGCCGCCGGGCTGATTAACGCCGCGCTCATCACCGGGCGCAAACTGAAGGACATCAAGCTGGTGGTGCTGGGCGCGGGATCGGCGGGGATCGCCTGCATCGAGCTGGTGAAGGCGCTCGGCGTGCTGCATGAGAACGTCACGCTCATCGACCGCGAGGGCGTGGTGTATAAAGGCCGCGAGAAGGGTATGAATCAGTGGAAGGCCAAGCACGCCATCCATACCAAAGCCCGCACCCTGGCCGACGCGCTGCGCGGCGCGGATGCCTTTTACGGCCTTTCCGGCCCCGATTCCGTCACCAAGGAGATGGTGGCCGCGATGGCAAAAAAACCCATCATTTTCGCCATGGCCAACCCTGATCCGGAAATCCGTCCCGAGGACGTGCGCGAGGTGCGCGACGACGCCATCATCGCCACCGGCCGTTCGGATTACAACAACCAGGTGAACAACGTGCTTGGTTTCCCTTATATCTTTCGCGGCGCGCTGGACGTTCAGGCCACCACTATCAACGAAGAAATGAAAATTGCGGCGGCCTACGCGCTGGCAGAGCTTGCGCGGGAGCCGGTGCCGGACGAAGTGGCTTCCGCCTATGGCGGGCGGCGCATGCAATTCGGCCCGGATTACATCATCCCGGTGCCGTTTGATCCGCGTCTTATTAGCACCGTGCCCGTGGCCGTGGCGAAGGCGGCTATGGAAACCGGCGTGGCGCGGCGGCCGATCAAGGATATTTCCAAATATGTCGAGGAGCTGGCGGCACGGCTGAACCCCGCCGCTAACAGCATGAACCTGATCTTTCAGCGCGTGCGCGAAAAGCCCGCCACCGTGGTCTTCGCCGAGGGCGAGGAGGAAAAAACCATCCGCGCCGCGCACCAGTGGCAGATGGGCGGCTACGGCAAAGCCATCCTGGTGGGTCGCCGGGAAAAAATTCAATCCGTGATGAACAAAATCGGCATCGGCGTCCGCGAGAACGACATCGAGATCCGAAACGCCTTGCTCACCAAGGACGATAACGAGCGCTACATCGAATTCATGTACAAAAAGCTCCAGCGTAAAGGTTATCTGCGGCGCGACTGCATCCGCCTGATTAAAAACGACCGTAATTTCTACGCCGCCTGCATGCTGGCGCTGGGCGAGGCCGACGCCATGATTACCGGCCTGACGCGCAGTTACGCCTTCGCACTGAGGGCGGTGCTGAATGTTGTCGACCCCGAGCCTGGCAAGCGCGTGTTCGGGCTTTCGGTCATTATCTCCAAGGCGCGGCGCACGGTCTACGTTGCCGATACGGCGGTCGATTCAACACCGAACCCGCAGAACCTCGCCAGCATTGCCATCCAGGCGGCGGAGAAGGTGCGGCAGATGGGCGACGAGCCGCGCGTGGCGCTGCTTTCCTTCGCCAATTTCGGCAACCCGCCACACGAGGATACCCAGCGCATCCGCAACGCCGTGGCGATTCTCGACGCCGGAAAGGTTGATTTCGAGTATGACGGCGAAATGGCCCCCGACGCGGCGCTCAACCCGGACATAATGAAGCTCTACCCGTTCTGCCGCCTGAGCGGCCCGGCCAATATCCTTATCATGCCGGGGCTGAACGCAGCCAACATCTCTTCCAAGCTGATGCGCGAACTGGGCGGCGGCACAGTGATCGGCCCGATCCTGGTGGGCTTGAGCAAGCCGGTGCAGATCCTGCCCATGAACGCAAGCGTTTCCAGCATCCTGAACCTCACCGCCCTGGCGGCGGCGGACGTGTCCGGCAGTAACGCGATTATCCGAAAATTGAAAAGAGCTTAAGCCGTAGCCTTAAGCGCCACGCACCGCTCCACGCCCGCGAGATCGGGGGCGGTATGCAGGCAACATAGGCCGTGCGCCTCAAAAATCTCCACAACGGCAGCGGCCTGGCCGATGCCGACCTCCAGAAACGCCGTGCCGTTTTTTTTCAGCAAGCCGCTAAGCTGAACGGCAAGCGCCCGATAGGCATCCAGTCCGTCCACGCCGCCGGAGAGCGCTAATCGCGGTTCGTAGAGCGCCACTTCTGGCTGAAGCAGATGCAGTTCATCGTCCGGGATGTAAGGCGGGTTGGAAACCACGATATCGAAGATGTCGCGCACCAATTCCGCGCCCCAATCGCTCTGCACGAACTGCGCCCGCCGCGTGAAGCCATGCCGGTGCGCGTTCGTTTCGGCGAGCGCGAGCGCTTCCGCCGAATAATCAATGCCTACCCCGGTGGCATTGGGTAATTCGCTGAGCAGCGAAAGCAGCAGGCATCCCGTGCCGGTGCCAAGGTCAAGAATACGAAGAGGCTGCATGCGATCCCCCGCGAGGCGTATCGCCTCGCCGACCAGCGTTTCGGTTTCCGGGCGCGGGATCAACACATTGCGGTTGACGCGGAAGGGCAGGCTCCAGAATTCTCTTATGCCAGTGATATAAGCGAGCGGCTCGCGCGAAAGGCGGCGTTCCACCAGCATGGAAAATTGTTGCCGATCTTCCTCCGAAAGAGGCCTCGCCGGGTCGCGGATCATCGCTTCCAGCGAAACATGCGTGGCATGGGAAAGCAGCAGCCGCGCATCAAGCAGCGCTGAGGGAATCCCCGCCTGGCGAAACCGCATGAACGCATCCGCCAGCACCTGCTGGAGGGTAAGAATTTGAGATTTTTCAAGAACAAGCGTCACGACTATTCCCGCGGATGAAAGCCTTTCTATAAACCTCTCCGCAAGGTATTGCTATCTGCAAATAATTGCCATCATTTTATAAATGATTTTGTTTCCATGGCATGCCTCCCGCCCAAATTGCATCATATTTGTTATACATTACGCAAGCTGCTGCTTTGTGACCTCCCTGCCCTTCACCTTCTTTCACCGGGCTTATATTACGCCAGCAGCGCTTCCTCGCCCCCGTTGCGGCTGGCGCGTTTGCGCGCGTTTGCGTCGAGAAGCTTCTTGCGCAGGCGGATGGATTTCGGCGTTACTTCAACAAGTTCGTCGTCCTCGATATAGGTCATGGCCTGTTCCAACGTCAGTTCACGCGGCGGCGTGAGGCGCACCGCGTCGTCCTTGTTCTGCGTGCGGATGTTGGTGAGCTGCTTGCCCTTGAGTGGGTTGACCTCCAGGTCATTGTCGCGGCTGTGCTGGCCGATAATCATGCCTTCGTAGACTTTCGTTTGCGGATGAATGAACAGGAATCCGCGCTCCTCCAGATACCACAGCGCATAAGCCACTGAAACGCCCATGCCGTTAGCGATCAGCACGCCGTTGCGCCGGCCCGCGATATCGCCCTTATAAGGCGCGTAGCTGTGATAGACGTGGCTTAACACCCCGGTGCCGCGCGTATCGGTGAGAAAATCGCCCTGATAGCCGATCAGCCCACGCGAAGGCGCCAGGAATTTCAGCCGCGTTTTGCCGCCGCCGGAAGGCCGCATCTCGACCAATTCGGCCTTGCGCTGCGAAAGCTTCTCCACCACGATGCCGGTGAAATCTTCGTCCACGTCGGCTTGCACTTCCTCGATGGGTTCCAACAGGCCGCCTTTTTCGTCTTTTCTGTAGAGTACCCGCGGCCGCGAAACCGAAAGCTCGTACCCCTCGCGGCGCATGGTTTCGATCAATACGCCAAGCTGCAGCTCTCCGCGACCGCCCACCTCGAACGCATCCGACCCGCCGGTTTCCTTGACGCTGATCGCGACATTGCCTTCCGCTTCCTTGAACAGGCGCTCTCGAATCATGCGCGAGGTGACTTTGGCGCCTTCCGTGCCCGCAAGCGGTGAATCGTTGACGCTGATGGTGATGGCCATGGTGGGCGGATCAATGGGACTGGCCTGCACCGGAACCTCAAGGTCCGGCGCGCCGATCGTATCGGCCACGCTGGCTTCCCCAAGCCCGGCGATGGCGATAATATCCCCGGCCTTCGCCTCCTCTACCGGCACGCGCTCGATGCCGTGAAAGGCCAGCAATTTGGTGAGCCTGCCCTGTTCCGCCGTGGTGCCGTCCAGCCGCAGCACCTTGACATCTCCGCCCACGCGGATTTTTCCGCTGTATATTTTGCCGGTCAGCACGCGGCCCAGGAAATTATCCGATTCCAAGATCGTCACCAGCATCGCAAACGGCGCGTTTTTATCCACCTGCGGCGGCGTGACGTAACGCAGAATCTCCTCGAACAGGCAATGCAGATCTTTGCGTTCCTCTTGCAGATCGCGCACCGCCCAGCCGTTGCGGCCCGAAGCGTAAAGCACCGGGAAATCAAGCTGTGCTTCCGTGGCATCCAACGCCACGAACAGATCGAATACTTCGTTTAGCACTTCGTCCACGCGCGCGTCCGGGCGATCCACCTTATTGATGACCACGATGGGCCTAAGCCCGAGCGCCAGAGCCTTCATCAGCACAAACTTAGTCTGCGGCATGGGGCCTTCGGCCGCGTCCACCAAGAGCAGCACGCCATCCACCATGTTAAGCACGCGCTCCACTTCGCCGCCAAAATCGGCATGGCCTGGCGTATCGACGATATTGATGCGGGCGCTTTTCCACAGGACCGAGGTGCATTTCGCCAGGATGGTGATCCCCCTCTCCTTCTCGATGGCGTTGGAATCCATCACGCGCTCCGCCACCTGCTGATTGGCGCGAAACGTGCCGCTCTGGCGCAGCATCTGGTCGATCAACGTGGTTTTGCCGTGATCGACGTGCGCGATAATGGCGATATTGCGGAGCTGTGCGGTCATTTCATTCCTCTGTTGCCGAAGGCGCGCTGTATAACGATTTTTTAGTGATTTGGCTATAGGATTCTCACTACTCCCTGTTGCCCTGGCTCTATTCGCCCTATATAGTAAGCGCCATGAGCGTTACTTCCTACACACGTAAAACCCTTACGGCGCGGGAAAAAATCATTCACACCGGCGATATTCACCGTTTCTGCTACATCTACCCGCTGATTCTTGTGGCGATCGGTTTTCTGTTGTTGATCAACCCTCCAATTCCCGAAGATCTGGCGGAAAATTCCGAGCATATCGGCATGATCCGCTATTATTTTTTAAAAACTCTCTACGAGGTCGAAACGTTTTTCCATGAATTTAAATCCCGCCTGCCTAAGGAAATACAGCCCATGATTAGCATGCTGGGCGATGTCAGGCGGTATTTGATCGGATTCCTGCTGGTCGGCGTCGGCTCCGGCGTTTACGTGCATGCTTACATACGGCGCATCAGCGAAGAGCACGTCGTCACCACGCGCAAGGTCATCCTCAAGCAAGGATGGATCGCCGTGGACGAAAAAGAAATCACCCTGGACCGCATCGAGAGCGTCAAGGTGCATCAGAGCATGCTCGACCGCCTCCTGAACCGCGGCGATATCCTGATAACGGGAATCGGCATGGAGCAGATCGTGATGAAGCACCTCGCCGAGCCTGTCAAATTCCGGCAGGCGGTGCTGAATGCCGTGGAGCGTTACAGCCAGCATTCGCAGTATATCTGATCCCCTTCCCTCTTCTGCTCCGGCAGGGGAAAATGCTTGTCTTGAAAAAGCGGATGCTTATAGTGTGCCTCTCTTTTGCCTCATCGCGCACCCGTAGCTCAGCTGGATAGAGCGTCTGACTACGGATCAGAAGGTCGGGAGTTCGAATCTCTCCGGGTGCGCCATTCTTGACGAACGGACAATTCCGCCAGCACATCGAAAGGTTTTCTGTAGGAATAACAAAGGGTTTCTTCCTTCAAGGCCAAGTTCGCAAACACAAAGCCTATCAACTTGCGCTTTTGCTCCATCTGCGAACACTGGAAATACTCATGCGCCCTGGAAGTGAGTTCCACTAAGGCCGAAAGCGTGTAATAGAAAGTTTCATCCGCCTTGCTGTGGCCGGAAAGAAGCCGGGTGATTTCTTCCTGCCGCCCTTTCAGCGCATACACTTTTGTGTCATATTCGTTCCTTGTAATACTCTGGTCAATCAGCAGATCAACCAGCCGATCCAGCTTACGCCGGATGCCGTCCTCTTCCTTGCGCAAGTTATGGATAAGCTGTTCCTGGTGTATTTCTTTGGCCTTATGGCTTTGCCGCAGATGCTCCCTTATTTCCACAAGCAACGATTCCGGGATACGGATGGAGGCCAGCACATTTTCAATCTGCGTCAGTGCCACTTCCTCGCGGATAGGCTTGCACGCGGTACAGAGTGAATTTTTGGATTTCACAGGCCGCAGATAGGTATAGAGGCCTTTCTTGCGGTAGCTGGAGTAAGAACAGCCGCATTCCGCGCATTTGATTAGCCCACGGAACAGGAAAGGCTTTTCGGCATATTTGAACGGCTTTTTCCTGGCCGCTGCGCGTACCTGCTGACATTTGCTATAGATTATTTCGTCAATAATCCTGGGATAATGATGCGGGATCAACTCGCCTTTCACGCGCATATCGCCAATATAGAAAGGATTTTGCAGCATTTTGTGGATGGTGGCCTTGGTAAGGATGTTGCCTTGCAGGGAACGCAAGCCCCATTTCTTTGCCATTGCTGTTATATCGGCGAGATTATACGCGCCCGTGGCATATTCCTGAAACAGGCGCTTGACTAGGAAGCAACGGTTTTCATCCAATATCACGCTGGTTTCCTTGCGCTGTTGCTTAGGCACGTTGAGATAGCCCAGCGGAGCCTGGTGTATGCACTCGCCTTTTTTCAGCTTGTAATCAATGCTGCGCTTGACGTTATCGCGCAGTGAATCCACATAGGATTGTGCCATCATGATCTGGAAGTTCCAGAACAATTTTTCGGTGGAGGTGGAATCCTTATGGATAACGCTGCCATCCTTGCCGAAATGGAGTTCGATCACGTCCTGCTGCATCAGGTCATTCAGCAAGGGCTGCTCCATGAAATTCCGCATCAGACGATCCACAGCGTCCACTACGATGGCAATGCGTTGCTTGTCCTGCGCCTGGCGTTCCTTGGCATAAGCGATCATATCACGGAACTGTTTACGGTCGCCCACGGTGGAGCTTTCCGTAATCTCGAAGATTTTGAGTACGTCCAGCCCCTTCCGCAGACAGTAGGCTTTGAGCTTATCCGTCTGCGCAGCAATGGCATAGCCTTCTTCCTGCTCTTTACTGGATACGCGGGATAGTATCAGAGCTTTCATGGCGTTATGCGCTCGGCCTGTATTCGCTTTGCTTGAACGGCCTTATCTTTTCGATGCGCGAGGAAATCTCGCGCTTGGCTTCGCGCGTTTCATAAGAGTTTTGCAGGCGCAGGAAAAAACCTTCCGACAAGCCAAAGAATTTGCACAGGCGCAAATCGGTATCCGCCGTCACGCGCCGCGTGCCGTTCACGATGGCATTGATACGGTTAGGCGGCACGCCGATAGCCTTAGCCAGCGCGTTCTGGCTTAACTCCAACTCATCCAAAAACTCAATTTTGAGAAAATCCCCAGCGTGCGGGTTATATAATAATTTTTCAGCCATCGTTACATCCTTCTCATGCTACGGTTTTTGATTCAGTGGTAATCCACAATTTCCACATCGTAAGCATCGCCCTTTTCAAATGCAAAACAAATGCGCCATTGCCTGTTGATGCGGATGCTCATTTGTCCTTTCCGGCCGCCTTTCAGGGCTTCCAAACGGTTGCTGGGCGGCATCCGTAAATCCTGCAACCCTTTGGCCGCATCTATCCCGCCCAGCTTGAGCAACGCCCGTTCCTGAATATCCGCAGGAAATTTACGGGACTGCAAACCCCGCCAGATTTTTTCAGTTTCCTTACACGCAAATGAAATAATCACGTTTGTATCCTTACTATAGCATTGTACGTATGACGTAACAAGTCATATTTTACGGTTTCCAGGTTCTATCAATTTCCTGCATTTGCGAAATGGTGAAGGCCAGCACCTTAACCACGTTCTGCAGGTTTTCGATTTCATCCAGGGTAAGGGTGCGTCTTTTACGGGATTTGAGGTATTTATCCAGCACCTGATAACCGCCAATATGGAATTCCCATACCTCCCTGGGCACAGGTGAGAAATACTGATCCTTGTTGATAGTAAGCCGCTGTTCCTTTTCCTGATAGGCGGGTTTTTCCACCAGGTTGCTGCCCCTGGAGATTTCCACTTTGGGCGTGGCGGGAATTGCTTTCAGCAGATGCGCCTGCACCAGTTCCCAGCCCAGCGCAGAGAGTTTCTCGAAGATTTTGCGATCATCCACGAACGGGATGCGCGGGAAGTCTATTTTCAGTAACTCGGCATAGGTATTCCGATAGGCGGGGCTGTGCAGCACGGCATAGATATAGCCCAGGATTTCTTCGGGGCTGTAATGTGTGCCGTATTTCTTATCTATGAACGTGCGGAAATCCTTGCGGAGATTCTCAATGCGCTCCCTGCCCTCGAATGGATCAGCTTCCTCGAAAAGCGTGGTTTTTGGCTTTTTATCCGAGGGGAAGTTGTAGAGGTAGAGGGGGAAGAGATATGTTCTTTCTTTAGTCAGAGTTGATAATGTACAGTCATTGATGATGTTATCCGACACTAGAGTATGCTTAAAGTCTTCATTTACCTGACGGTTAGTCATTAGCCCAAGATTACCTTCCGCCAGCATGTGGCGCATTACACGTTCACGGCGATGGACGGCCACATTGCTATTAAATACCGTCCAGCGCCTGTCGAATGGCCGGTATAGGATTTCTACCAATTCCTGTTTCCATTGCCCATCCGCCAATTGTTCCTTCGCGCGTCCGTAGCTCCATTGACTTTGCGAACAGAGCCTGAAAAGTCGCCGCGCTTCTGCTTCATCCTTGGTTGCAAGCAACTGTTCCACTTTTTTGACTGCCTCTTCTTTGGTGTAAGAAATGGCAAATTCATCGTGCGTAGTAACAATCCCCGGCGCGGGATCACCGGAAGGCGCAAAGATTTCGGGAATGCTGAAAAACGAAGCGTATTTCTCCGCCAGTTTGTTATCTCGCGGCACAAAGAGGTAAAATTGCTTATCTGGCTCTACAGCCTGCCATGCAACGCTTTTCAAGGTACTTTCCATGCACTCGACATACTTTTGCTTGCGGCTGCCCCAGAAATCGGCATGGAAAATTTTGCGTTTCAACCCCTGCTTTTTTACAAGAATAGAAATGGCAACGCCCTGTTCTATGTCAAAGACGTTCTTATCCTCGCCGCCATCCGGCGCTTTCTCTTTCTTCTTGCTGTTGCCGTGCAAGTCCAGCACATAAATCCGGTTGAATGCCTCCATCAGAGATTTGCGCATTCCCTTGAAAGTGGGGTTATCCAGGAAGGAATGGTTGGTGATGATGCCCACGATGCCTTCATCCACCTGTTCCATTTTCCACTGCGCGAAGCGGATGAATTTCACGTAGTCATCCTGTAGCCACTTTCCTTGCCCAGGCTTTTGCAGTTCGGGAAATTCCCTGGAGTAGGTTCTGATAAGATTGGTAATCCATTCCCCTTTATTCTTTGAATGCCCCGAATAAGGCGGATTGCCGGTAATCACCAGGATGGGCTTTTCCTTCACTTCCTGCGCGTGCTCCACTTCCCTGGTGAGGGCGGGCAGCAGGAAATTGGCCTGCGGCTCGATGGGTTCCAGCGTGTTGGTGAGGTAGATTTGCAGCCGCTCGCTGGGCTTCATTTTATAGCCCCGGTCATGCAGGAACTGCGAGAGCTTCAAATGCGCGATGGTATAGGGCGCGATCAGGTATTCAAACCCGTAGAGGTTTTTCAGCACATGCTCCTGGATCACCAGATTGCGCGTACCCTCGGACGTGGTTTCAAATATCTGCTGCAGCACCTCGATCAGGAACGTGCCCGTGCCGGTGGCGAAATCCAGCACCGTCACTTTCTTGCGATCCGCCAACCCCTCCTTGATCCCGAATGTATCCTTCAGAATATCGTTCACGGCGCGGATGATGAAATTCACCACCGGCGGCGGAGTATAATAAACGCCGCGGCTTTTGCGGGTTTCCTTGTCATAGGCTTTGAGAAAGTCCTCATAGAAATAGACATAGGGGTCTTTGGCGAACAGCAGCCGTTCCTCTTCCGTATCCTTGAGCAGCCTGCCCTGCCGCTTGGTAAAGGCCAAATCCTCGTGAATCGCTTCCAGATTCAGCCCGTTCATGATGCTGAGTATTTCCTCGATCAGCCACTTGGCGGCGGCATATTCCTCGCGTTTCAATTCATCCAGGAAATCCACCAGTTCGCGGATCAGCTCGAAATTGACCGAGATATGTTCCTTGGCGTTCACCAGCGTTACATCCACGTTCGCCCCGGCGTTCAGCTTGGCCAGAAACAGGCCGTAAGAAAGCGTCTGGGCAAACGCATCAGCAAATTCCTTCAGGCTGAGCTGGTGGAACACATCCCGCTTGAACACACTATAAAGCCCATAGAGCCTTCCCTCCTGATGTTCCTTTTCCTGGCGCACCAGTTCAATCGCCATGAAATCCCGCAACCAGCGGCTGCGTACGGAAAGTTCTTCCGCCAGCTTCTTGGCGCGTGCGATTTTCAGTGGCGGGGTAGAAAAAAACTGTCCGATCAGCGCCTGAACCGCCGCAACCTTATCCGGGTTCAGCTTGAAGCGCTGGCTTTCCATATCCGTGGCGTAACACAGCGTTTCCCGAGTGATCAGCCCGTCCTTGATCCACACCCATTCCAGGTAGTTCGTAATCAGCAGGTTATTGCTGAGTTCCTTGTATTTCTTGATTTGGTCGGATTTGAGGATCGCATCCAGATTCTCACCAATCTGCTTGTTTTCCACATAGCCGACGATCATACCCGACTGCTTGATGATAAAATCGGGCGCGCCCAGGCCTTGCCTGCTACGCCTCGGCTCGTGAATCACCTGCAGTTTCTGATGTTTCTCATCCGCGATTACTTGCAGCAATGCCTGCAAATGCGGCCTATCCATATGCTCGGTTTTTTGATCAAGCGGAGTAGCTTGTAACGCCTTGATATATTTCTGGAACGCTTCCGTCATTACATCTTTCCTTATCCTTCACGATATAGCAGGCATCGTTTGCTCAATCCATAGTGGTATGCGAATTGCATACCTGTAACACCGCAACATCCCTCATTCTTAGCGGTTCAAAATCATCCAGGCAACGCTGAACGTTTCTTACCGCCAGGTAGTTCATGCTGCTAGCCAGATTCATACCTTCTAGCTCCTTCTTGAACCTTTGCCAGGTACGGCTGGTGCAGTGCTTTCCCAGCAGGGCTTTCATGCCGCGCATCCCGATGGAGCGCATCAGCATCAAAGCGCCCAGCCGTTGCAGCAGCTTCGCGGGCTTTGTCGTACCCTTGCCTTCCGCGATCATGGCCAGCATTATATCTTCCGGTTTGAACTGACTGAGCGCCAGCAGCGGCATATCCCGCGTAGATTCATACCAGAAATGCAGCAACACCTTTTGTGCAATAGCCGCGCTGAAAAGCTCCTGAAACGTCATGCCAGCCTTAATGCCAAGCTGCGCCAGAAGCGCCTTGATCTTGGCGCGGTTACCCAGCCGCACTTCCATCCTGAGCACCTCAAGCTGCCTGGGACGATTCACGCGCTGGAACAAATCCCGTTGGATAATGTTGTCGCGCTCAAGGGCACGTTTTTCGCTGATCCTTGCTTGCTCCAGGTCTTTGACCTTGTCATAAAACACAATCTCGTGGTTGTTGGCATGGGCGCGGATGGCATGGCCTTCGTTGCGGTAATCCGTCTTGGCAAGATCAAGCCGCTTGGTAAGGTTCATTTTACCCAGCTCGCCCATTACCATCGAACAGGTAGAATAATCCGTAAGCGGGATATTCTTGCTGTAATGAATGGCGGATATAGCGGCGTACCGCAACGCATCCCTGGATACGCGGATGCCCATGCCTGCCAGCTTATGGTGTAGTATTTCAAGAACACGCTCGAAATCACTGTCCCGAAGCTCGCTAAAATTATTGCCGAAGCACAGCTTGGGCGCGGAAAACTCAATGCGCAAAGTAATGGAAAATCCAGTGCGGGCTATCCTTTGCGTGAGGGTAAGGCGCGGTTTGTAAACGCCTTGCTCAAATTCCGCCTTGGTGTGGTTCTGATAGCAACTAAAATTCCCACGTGCGCCCAGCATGTAATAAGGCGGCTCGTAGAATCCCCTGGCGGATGGGCTGAACCTGGCCATATCGGTTATCGCACACTCAGTCTGATTGAGTGTCAGCACGATGGTGTCTAGCATGGGCTTTGCTCAATACGGTTTTCACTTCATGGATAATGGCCTGTTCCAGCGCCTTGCTCAGCGGCCTGCGGATGGGATGAAACAGGTATCCTTTGCCTTTGGTAGGATAGGTGATGCGGTATCCGTTACCGTCCAGCCGTTCATGCACCGCGATGGAACCAAGGAAAAGCTGATCTTCCAGCACCAAATTGGCAAAGGCTACCAACCCTCTATGCGGCGTGACGGGATGAATATGGAGTTCCGTTATCCGCATGGCCGCCCCTCACTTTTGCAGGAAGCGGCTTTGTGCTGGCTGTCTATCTCAACCAGCAGTTCAAGAAACCCCAGCAGATTGCCAGCAGCTTCCTGTGCTTCCGCATCGCTGATCGGAACCGGATACAGGGCGCTTATGGATTCCGTCAGGCTATCTTGTGTCATATTCACACCTTTCATGAGCACGGCGCTCATGGGATAGGTGTGACATTCGGCGTCACGCCGTGACGTTTCGCGTCACAAGCAAAAAATTTTACGTCCAGCGGATATTGGTATCGGGATTATAGCTATAGGAGGTACCGCCTTTGATATGGCACTTCAGGTGACTGGCCAGTGCTGAATTACTCTTCTCAATGGCTGTTATGCTACGCTTGATGGCACTGGCAACGGCAGTACGTGCTTTCTCCTGTGCATTGGTAAAACTCGTGCTCTTCCCTCCATATGTAGCTTTACGCAAATACTCTTGAAGCTGCGGTAATTCTGGTGATCCGGGATTGTTTTTCTGTAGCAACAAAATTTTCTGCATGACCGATTGAATGGTTTTTTTATCCAACACATCAGACGCAGAATTTCCGGTATATGACTGTTGAGCATCCGACTTGCCATGTAAGGCTTGTAGCTCCAAGGACAGGAAGGATTTTTGGGGGCTGTAAAGCAGCTGCTGGATATAGGTCATGCCTTTGATATCCGGCATGAAGATTTCCTTTCCCCGGTGGCAAATCCGCCATTGTTTTCCCAGCTGCCGGAAGACATTGCCGTCCGTTATGGCAACACGGGATAAGAAGGGAACAAGCCGCCCCGTATCCATTCCCAGCGGCCCATTCTCTTTTAGGCTGAGTACCTGCCCTATCCAGACTATTGGCACGGCCATTTCTTCCGGCGGTGAAGAAAGAGTGATAAGCAGCGGGTGCGCATTGCAGATGTGGGTATCTTTGCACAGCGCTTCTCCATCTTCCCAGCCCGTACCGCGTAGTAGGAAAAGCGTATGGCCTTCCAGCAAACCAATATCATAAACACGGCCAGGCACGATTTCCCGCGCCGTTTCCTGTGCTAGCATCCCGGCCAGTTTAGACATATTCACCTGCCAATGCCGCAAGTCCTTTTCTTCCAGACGGATACGTCCCAAATCAGGCGCTTCATCACACCAGATAAAGACTTTACCCGCACGTTTACCTATCGGCTTCACACAAGCCCATTCACAGCCCGGGCATTCGATAGTAGCGGGAGTGGAGGTAGGTGCGATAAACGGCAACGCAGCAGGCTCCAATCCCCAACGTTCCAGGTCAGCCCGGTTGAATGACGGATACTGCTCGTTATCCGCCCGTTCGAGCAACGCCGCCAGCCCGGTGGTCATTTTGTAATATCTATCTGGGTATCTTTCAGGAATTGCCGCAACATTCCATCCTCGCCATCATGCCTGAGATTGCAGGTTTTTCCGCTCATTTCAAACCGGCGGGTATATTGCTTTCCTTCCTTATCCTGCAAAGTAGCTTCAAGCCCTACACTTTTAACATAGGAGATACCCCATCTTCTGGCTTGCAATTCCTCATAGAGCGCCCGCTTGTTCTGGCTAATGTCCGCTCGAATATCAATACCAATCCCCTGACGAAAGGAAGATGCAAATTGCAGCCGCCATACGGCTATACTTAACACAGGGCTTTCTGCGGGTATTGTGATAGTAGGTTCCGCCACACGGAATAATTCAACATTGAATGATTGCTTGCGCTTTGTCTCAATGAAGTCCAGCCCCAGTATTTCCTTGGCAAATATCTGCACCATCGCTCGCGTGACTTCTATCTGTTCTTCCACATAAACGTCCACGGCCTCTCCACCCCCCTGGAATACAAATACTACCATAAAGGCTGGCTGCTGATTGCGGCGGTCAAGATGGCCATTCAGCGTATATTCAATAGCCGTTTTTGAGTAATCGGAAGGATAGGCAAACAGATATTCTTTGTTTCGGAAAGGATGATGTTCCACAATGCAGTGCTTTCCGCGCCCCTGATGTTTCTGGAAATAGGCACTGATACTCTGTGCCAGCTTCTGCTTGGTTTCTTCTGTAATGTGCGCTTCTGTGCCTGGAATGTGTGGAAATGTCTGCCAGTGCCGCTTGAAAGTATAGGGAAAGCTGAAACTCAGCACTTCCCTGAATATATCGGGGTATTCGTTCAGTACCCACAACGCCTTATCTATATACCCCTTTTGCTTTTCAAACTCAGGAATAGCAATGCCGCGCTCCTGCAATACCTCGAAAAGTAGCTGGATATGGGCTTTGGTGGCGAACATCGTTACTTGCCTGAAATCGGTATCTACTTCTTCTTTCAATACAGGAAGATTCAGGTTCTGGATGATTTCAACCACCGGATCAATCTGCGTTTGCTTGAGGGAAGCAATATCCAACCCAGCCGGGATTGGAACACCCTTCTTTTCGATATAGCGGGCTATCAGCTTATTATCAGCTTGGCGCAGAAAGTCATGGGGGGAATAAGCGGGTATCGTCATATACGGTTTTCCTTTTTACTGTTTTCATGCCCATCAAACAGTGTATATAAAGACAACTCGCTTAGACTTCAATATATTGTGTTCATTTTCTTATGAAATATACCATATGTTGGTGAGAACTCCTTTTGGTACTAGCGAATAGTCTAGGTTAAAGATTAATTCACCCGCTGAAAACAACGGTAGAGCTGAAGCTGATTTTTCTATACTCTCTCCTAATTTTTTGTTAATTTTTATACCTTGAGACAAACGTAGGACGTATTATGCCCCTTCCATTTCCCTATAAAGCACCTGTCGAAGAGTTACTGTTCGCTCTTGAAGCGGCGGGAGTAAAGCATGAAAGATATAATGCCAATCTCAACATTGCAGCCGCCCGAGAAGATGCTGCCCTTACACTTGAAATGGTAGCGGAATTCGCCACACAACAATTGTTTCCTCTGCATAAATTGCCTGGTGCGGCAACGCTGGAAAGAGGTGTTATAAGCTACCCCTCCTCACCTCCTAAACCCGGTGAACCTAAACCTGATGAATATGCAAAAGCCTATAAAACATATGTACAGTTAGGACTCCAAGCCCTTTCTGCTGCTGAAGAACATGAGGGTACAAATCTTCCACAGGCGCTAAAAGCCTTAGTGGACGATCTTATTTTCCAGGGCAGTGATACGTTAGGCTTGGTCAGAGTGCTAACCAACGCTACTTACTCGGGTATTGCTACAAATGCCAAAGATGCCGCAACCGATAATGGTGAGGGTAAATTACCTACCTACTTGAGAGACATTATACTTAAAAAACTGGCAAGCGGCGAGTGGCCAGGCTTGATGGTAATGACAGAGGAAAATGCTGGTAGCTCGCTAACAGGCATAGAGGCAAGAGCAGAGTTAGCGACAGATGGAAAAACTTACCGCATTACGGGACAAAAAATATTCATTTCAACGCCCGATGATCAGTGTTGCGATAATAAAGTACATTTGATGCTAGTGAAAATCGGGGATGATGCCGAACTCAGCCTCATGGCTGTGCCTGAAAAGCTAGTCAATAAAAGTGGCGCTATCGGCGATAAAAATGGCGTGGAGGCAACCGGCATAGAACATAAAATAGGAGCGAAAGCTTCTGCAACCGTTGTAATGAATTACACGGGTGCAACAGGCTATTTGGTAGGAGAACGAGGCAAGGGCATGCTTGCCATGATTGATCCTACTATGAAAGAAGCGCGGCGAGCGATAGGCAGGCAAAGCATTGCGCTGGCGTTTCATGCGTATCAGCAATCCTTGAAATTCGCTATGGATGAGGATGGCAAAGGACGCAGACAAAGCAGAGCGACAAATGGCATAGAAGATAGGACACATTCCGCCGACCCTATCATCGTACACCCTGATGTGCGGCGCATGTTGCTCAATATACGCTCTACAATTGAAGGAGCATGGGCGCTCGATTGCATGACAGAACTTGAAGCAGACGTACCCACTCCCAACCGTCCTAAGGAAAAAGATTTTATGCAGGGTAAGGAGCTTAATAAAGCTGCATATAAAGCGGCACATCAGAAGTGGATAATGGAACATCCAGAAGAAGCCGATGCCGTGCGATGGGTGGATTTATTGACCAGCTTACAAAAATATAATTTCACCGAGAAGGGCTTTGGCGCAACGGACGAAGCAATTCAGATCTTTGGCGGAAGAGGCTTTTTGCAAGACACGGGCATAGGCGATCTGATGCTGGCGGCAAGAGTGCCGCGCATTTACGAAGGTGCTAACGGCCTTCAGGCGATTACCCTTGTAGCAAGGCAACTACCGAATTTGGAAGTGTTTGAAAAACGGGTAAACGAGCTTGTTATAAATGCAGGTAAAGAAGGACAGGCCTATACCAGGCCTCTTCAAGACGGACTGCAAAAGCTTCTGGATTCCGCAAAAACCATTCAAGAATTAAGCGAAGCTGACCCTAATGTAGCCAACGGCGCTGCACATAATTTCATGGAGCTTTTCTCAACCGTGGCTATGGGTTACTCCTGGGCAAAGATGGCAACGCTTGCACAACAAAAGCTAAAGGAAGGAAACCTACAGGAGCGGGATAAGCTTTTTTATGAAACCAAGCTGGTTTTATATACAGCAGGTGCTTGATCCTCATATCAACGGGCAACAGAGCGCCATCAATGACAACATTATGCAAGCGCTGGCAATGCCGGATATGTTAGAGGTCATGCGGCGGCAAGATGTTCCGCCTGAATATCAATTTGCCGCTGCTGATATAGCGCATCATGATGGAATGCCCGATGTAAAACTGCCTCCTTACATAACGAAGGAAATGGTGGGCAAGGCTAGGGTAATACGATTAAATCAGAATTTTGCGGCTGTAACAGAGTCAGAAAAACGGGATATGCAACGAACCCTGAAACAATTACAGCTGGATTTAGCGGCGAATAGCCCTCTTGAACAGCGGGATAAAGACATAGCACAGGCCGAAGAGGAAATGATAAGAACCTTGAGGTTGAGACCGAAAAGTATTGTTGAGGGTTCTTTACTAGAGCAGTTTTTGTCCGAGAGGGATAAAGCAGCAGCCAAAAGCGCCTAAATCTTGATCTATGAATAGTACAGCAGGAAGCAGCACGCCAACACCCCTTATCCAGAATCCATTCTTTATCCTTACTAAAGGCAGGATAGGGCAAATTATGGCAATCACGGCTGAAATAAAGATACCTGATAAAGACAGCGTAATTGAAACTCTCTCGATCAGGCGCATTTACCCAGATGATAAAGAAAACAGGCAAGATGTATGGGCAATATTTAAGCCAAAGGCGGGAGAGATAGAAAAATTTGAGAAAATATTCGAGATACTTGGGCTTGATAAATCATTGCATTTTGAAAATGGAGCGCTCATGGAGGGTCATGCAAAGGGTGGTACAGAATGGTTTGTCCCTATTGGGAATACTGCTGAGCAAACCTACGATCTATTCTCAATGATCTTTGTACAAAGGGTAAGTAGTGAGCTTTTGATACTCAATGATAAAACAAGCAATGCTGTTGTTGAGGCTGTAATAAACTGCTGCGATAAACAAACGGAGTGGAATCAGTTTTTCCACATGATGCGGGAAACTGCGGCGAAGTTTGCCTCGACTTTTGCACAGAAAGGTAAGTAAGTGCTGTGGCCTGTCTTTAGCTCAGTCCTCCCCTCCTCACGCCGCCAATAATTCCTGCCTGATATGCTGCACCGTAGATGATAACGCGATGATGTTCTCATAATGCTCGGTTCGCAATTCATCTATGATGGTGCGCCATTCTTGACGGCAATGAAATGCGGGGCCGGAGCGGAGCATGCCGCTCCTGCGCATCAAGCAGGCGACGTACTTTTCCCGGAAGAAGCAACAGAGGCGCTATATACGGGCGGCGCATGCGTAGGATCCGCAGGATCCTTTTGGTATTCGGCCAGCGCTTGCTTCATATCGGAACCTTGAACCGGCGCCTCTGATTTTTTCAGTTCATCCTTCTTGGGAGGCTTTATTGTCTCCCACGATTCCAGGAAGGGATGTATATGGCCTGGCTTGGGCGCAGAAAAGTTTTCTTGGCGCAGAATCAAACCATTATTATTATGCTGAGGCGATAGTTTACTCCAATAGATTCCGTAGGAAATTTCCACTTTAGAGTCCTGTTCTATGTTGTTTGTCATGCTGGCAATTCTAATAGAGTCTTGTTTTTTTATGTGCGTAATGGTAGCCGTTCCCCCGTTTACCATGAACCCCTTGGCGGCGGCGGAGACAAGTATAACTTTTTCACCGCTCCCTAATGTGTACGCTGCAGCTTCCGTTTCGCGCAGACCAATCCCGGCCCCGTAAATGACGCTTCATTTCCTGGGTATATGACCTCCGCATGAGCCTTGCCTTCCCCTACCGGCATGGCAATGACCAAGAGCCGCACGTTACTATCGACGTTTTTGATTGCAGTTCTTTTTCTTTCTATTTCCGTCATAAATACCCCTTTCCAAAGGAATGTTTTGCACGCCGGACACGGTGTTATTCTACTGCATAAGTATTAATGAATCGTTAAGAACAAAAAAATTTACTGCAAAACAGATGCCGTCCATCACCTTTCCTTCCCCGACATCACCGGAAGGAAGATGAGAACAACAAAAACCGCCGGAACGTTATGCTCCGGCGGTTTTTTGCGGTTCTTGTGAATCCTGGAAGAAAGAAATGAGGGCGGCGGCACGCGTTGTTCTATGGAAGTGATGAGCGCCGCGTACCAAGCGTTAAAAAAAACACCAGGCATTTAGCACTGCAGCACTTGCTCTTAGAAAGGAGGTAATCCAGCCGCAGGTTCCCCTACGGCTACCTTGTTACGACTTCACCCCAGTCATGA
>CAZXYG010000033.1:18152-20672 GCA_964644885.1 uncultured Rickettsiales bacterium | reverse complement strand
GGAACGTTTTAAAACCAACCCTGCCCATCACAAAGTGGGACTAAACACCTAATCCATTCGTTTCCCGCGCGCGGGCGACAGGATCGCGCAGCAGCGTCCGCACTGGTTGATCGTTATCGGTGAGTTGATGCATGAAGGAGGTATTCGCGCTGTTTTCCAGAAGGCGGCGGATGAGATAGGGCAGCAGCTCCGCATGGCTGCCTACCGGCGCGTAGATGCGGCAAGGGCGCTCTTTCAGGACAAGATCGTAAAAATCCTCGCCCATGCCGTGCAGGCGCTGGAATTCGTAATCGGCGTCTTTTGCCGTTTCCAGGATGCCGGCTACGGTGAGCGCGTTATGTGTGGCGAATTGCGGATAGAGATGGTTCGAGTGCTCCAGAATGCGCGCCGCGCAGGCGAGATAGGAAACATCGGTATGGCTCTTGCGCGTAAACACCGGGTAATCGGGCAAGCCAAGCTGCTGCGCGCGCTTAATCTCGCCGTCCCAGTATGCGCCCTTCACCAGGCGCAGGGGTATGCGCGCCTTGCGCGCCTTGGCCAAGTCCGCGAGAAAATCCACCGCAGGCAGCGCCCGCCGATGATACGCCTGAAGAACGTAACCCAGACCCTCCCACTCTTTTAAGGCGGGGCGCAAGGCAAGCTCCCGGAACAAAAAGAGCGTCAGGTCGAACCGCCAGGTTTCCTCGGCATCGATAGCGATGCTGAGATTGTTTTGCCGAGCGGCGGTGGCCAGCGCCTCGATGCGGGGCAATAGCTCATTCGTGACGCGCTCGCGTTTCAGCCATTCATAGCGTGGGTGCAATGCTGAGAGCTTTACCGAGATGCTGGGCCGTTCGTACAGAGATCCAGCGGCGCCTGCCTTCCGGCCGATGGCGGCGATCGCTTTCAAATATGCATTGTGAAAATGATTCGCTTGCGCCTGCGACCGCGCACCTTCGCCCAACATGTCGAAAGAAAAGCGATAGCCTTTCGCCGTTATGTGCTCCGCCTGCTTTAATGCCGCTTCAATATCTTCGCCCAGCACGAACTGATTACCCATCAATGTCATGGCATTTTTTAATGCTATGCGGGCGACGGGCTCGCCCAGACGGGCGATGATTTTTCCAAGCGCCTCGCTCATGGTGCGTTCCGTGCCGCCTAAAGTAACGAGATGGCCTGTCAACATCAGTCCCCAAGTGGAGGCATTAACCAGAAAAGAGCCGCTTCGGCCCAAGTGTTTTTCCCATTTCGCGTCTTTCAGTTTGTCGTGGATGAGCGCATCGGCGGTGGCGGCATCAGGAATGCGCAAGAGCGCTTCGGCCAAACACATCAGCACCACACCCTCTTGCGTGTTAAGCCCGTATTCCTTGAGGAATGCGGCGATATTCGTTTGTTGTTTCCGCGCGCGCAACGTGCGGACATACGATTCAGCGCGGCGAAAAATGGCGTCGGCGTGAAGCTGAAAAAGGTCTGTGTGCGGCAGCAGCGCTTCAACGCATTCAGACTCAGGCATGAAGGCCTGGGCGCTGATGTCGGAGAGCGGATGATTCATATGCGCGCAGCTTACTATAAAATGCAGAAAGAAACAGGTATCATTTATGACTGCAATGTGCGCACCCTCTCCGCCAGTTCCTGCCATATTTCTTCCCGCCACCAGCGGCGAGCCTGGCCGGATGGCGAGGGCAGCACAAACAAACGTGTTTCACCCAGGCATTCTTGTTGAAGGCCGTACTCAACCGTTCGGTTGAGAAATATGGAGCCGGCGTTTTTGCTGGTGAACGCGAGATAAAAAGGCTGGTAGCGATGCATTTTTTTGGCAGTAGCTTTAGGATCAAACAGCGTGCGCGCCAGTTCGTCATCGTTGCCGCAGGCGGTTTTGCATAAGTCGGTGAGGCCAAGGCCATAGGCAGGTAGTTGCGCATATTCTTGCGGCCTGAGTAGCGTGGAGGTAAGTGCCGTCCGGTGCAACGCGCGCCAGAACTGATTGCCAGGATTGGCGTAATACGCCTTTTGCCGCGCTGATTCTCTCCCCAATGCCGTGCCGCAGAATACCAGCTTAAGGCCCGGAAGAAGAATATCGGGAACAAGCGGTTTAGGACTCAAACGTGATGCCTTGCGCCAGTGCGGGTGGTTCTGTGCCGAAGTAGGTGGTGCTGGTCTGGCGGCGCATGTATTGCTTCCAGGCGTCGGAGCCGGATTCGCGCCCGCCGCCGGTTTCTTTTTCACCGCCGAATGCGCCGCCGATTTCAGCGCCACTGGTGCCGATATTGACGTTGGCGATGCCGCAATCGCTGTGGCGCTTGAAATATTCGGCTTCGCGCAGATCGGAGGTAAAAATAGCTGAGGAAAGCCCTTGTGGCACATCGTTATGCAAAGCGAGCGCTTCTTTTAGAGTTTTATAAGGAATCACATAGAGAATCGGCGCGAAGGTCTCGTGTTTTACGATGGCCGCCTGCTTCTTTATTTTTACCAACGCGGGCTGAACATAATACGCATCCGGGTGTGCATCTTCTAATGCGCGATTGCCGAAAAAAACTTCCC
>CAZXYG010000033.1:0-18142 GCA_964644885.1 uncultured Rickettsiales bacterium | reverse complement strand
CTTTTTGCATGGCGTCGAAGGCGTGTTTGTCAATCAGGGGGCCAACCAGCGTTGTGGGATGAAGCGGATTGCCGATTTTATGCGTGGCGATGTTCTTGTATGCCTTCAAAAGCCCTTCGCATAGTGGTTTATAGAGATTGTGATGAACCAACGCGCGGCGCGTGGTGGTGCAGCGCTGGCCCGCCGTTCCCACTGCGCTAAATAAAATGGAGGAAAGCGTCGATTGCACATCGGCGGAAGGCGTTACGATAGCCGCGTTGTTGCCGCCCAGTTCCAGCAGCGCGCGGCCAAACCGTTCCGCCACTTTTTGGCCGACGGCCTTTCCCATGACGCTACTGCCCGTAGCGCTGATGAGCGGCACGTAGCGGCTGCACGCCAGTGTGTCGCCCGCATCGGCTCTACCGACGATGAGCTGAGAAAGATTATCCGAGGCTTTGTAACCGTTATCCCTATATTCCTTAAGCGCTTGATCGAACAATGTTTGGCAAGCCATGGCGGAGAGTGGCGTCTTTTCCGATGGCTTCCAGATGACGCTGTCGCCGCAGACGATGGCGAGAGCTAAATTCCATGCCCACACCGCCACCGGAAAATTAAATGCGGTAATGACACCCACGGGGCCAAGCGGCAGCCAGTTTTCCTGCATCGTGTGTTCAGGGCGCTCCGAAGCGATAGTGAGGCCATAAAGTTGGCGCGAAAGACCTGCTGCGAAATCGCAGATGTCGATCATTTCCTGCACCTCGCCGCGCGCTTCCTCGAGGATTTTACCGCACTCACTGGTAACAAGGCGCGCGAGCGCCTCCTTTGACGCACGTAGGCGGTTGCCGAAGAAACGTATGAGTTCGCCGCGCTTAGGCGCCGGCACCTCGCGCCATTGTTCGAAAGCCTCTACGCTGGCGCGAATTTTTTGCTCGATTGTTTTAAGCGTATCGCAGCGCAGGGATATCAGTCGGCTGCCGTCGATCGGCGAATGCACGGGCAGATCACTACCGCGATAGTCATCGATCGGCACGCCGAGCTGGCGCAATTCGGAACATTCCTCCAGCGCTCCGGAATGCGGAGGCAGTGGGGTGATGTTGTCTCCCATGCGCCCGGTTCTTTGCGCCATAGGCTATGCCTCTTGCCGATACAAACCGCCCGCCCTCGTGGCAAGGAACGTTTCCAGCGGGATTTCTTCCTGTTTGAGATAGCCCTTTTGCGGCAAGGTTCCTGCCGCCACCATCTCCATCACCGCCACGACGGAGGCGGCAGTGGTCCAGGAAATGGCGCGCCATTCCCTCCCTGCGATTTTTTTAGGATAATACTTGCGCACGAACTCATCGCGCCGCAGCTTGCCTTGCTTCCAGCCCTCGGTAGCGGCATGAACGATCACCACGTCATCATTCACCGGCGGTTTGGCGTTAACCAGGATCTTTCCGGCGGTTTCTCTGTCTTCGCGCAGTAGCAATTCGTGGAAGAAAAAACGCATCAGCTTGCAGTGTCCGGGGTAGCGCAGCGTCTTGTAATTAAGGCTGGCGACTTTTTTCTGGAATGTTTCGCACATGGTGCCGAGTCCGCCGGAGGTGGTGAAGGCTTCGTATTTATCGCCGCCCACCACGATGGTTTCCACGTCCTGCATGGCGGGCACCATTTTTATCTCACCACCGCGGATCACCTGGCAATCGTTGATATATTCGTTGACTACGCCCTCCGGCGACCAATTGAAAGCGTAGCCGAGCAATCCTTTGGGATGTTGCGGCAGTGCGCCGACACGCAACTCAATACTCCGCAGCGCATCAAATCCTTGCGCCAGATGCGCGCCCACGATGCCGATAAAGCCAGGCGCCAAGCCGCATTGCGGCGCCATGATGCCGTTGGACGAACGGCTCATTTCACGGATGGCTTCGGCGGTGGGGATATCTTCGGTAAGGTCGAAATAATGAATGCCTGCTTTATGTGCGGCCGCCGCGATGGCAAGATTCAGGTGATAGGGCAGGCAGGAAACGACTGCGTCCTTCCCTTTAAGATGGTCTGATAAAAAACGCGCGTCGGAACTATCGCCGCTCGCCACCGGATAAGGGCACTGCTGTACATTATTATCAAAACCGGTTACGGAGAAACCTTGCTCATGCAGCAGCGCGGCGACTAGCGTTCCTACCTTCCCCAGCCCTACAACTAGCGTTTTCATCGGCATGGAAAAGCTATATATCACCTACCTGAAATTGAGAATAGCTATTTACAGCTTGTGGCGGAAAAACTATCCTCACTCAAATAACTACAGCGCAAGGAAAAAATATGCGTCCGGCACTATGGATCATGATGTGTTTTCTGATGATTATCATTGGCTTTTCCGAGAGGCTTGGAGCCAAGGAAATTTTCTTCGGGGATAAGAAAGGGCAAGAAGTGCAGGATAGCGAGGATCTGGCGGAGAAACGTCATCAAGCAATGATGGAGGCGCTCAAAGGCGTAAAGCAGGAGATGACTAAGCTTGGTGAAGCCGCGCAAATGCAGCTCAGTAAAGCGGAAGAGAAGGAAAAAATACGCATGCAAATGGCGAAGACGCAGGAGGAAATACGGGCATTGCTGGAGGCCATATTGACGCAGCTTAGGGAAAACGCCGGGATGGAACCGCTTTCCGGTAAAAGCCAAGGAGAATCTTCCGGCGCGGATGGGCGCAGCACTTACCGCTACCAGCCACAGTCGCCCTAATAATAGGTTTCAAGAGACTTCCGGCAATGGCAGGCCGGAGGTATAGTGGAAG
Source organism: uncultured Rickettsiales bacterium (assembly GCA_964644885.1). Taxonomy (GTDB): domain Bacteria; phylum Pseudomonadota; class Alphaproteobacteria; order Rickettsiales; family JACKKO01; genus CAZXYG01. Next base: position 15,405 of record CAZXYG010000033.1, on the reverse strand, counting down.
GGTGGCGTATCATTTCTCTAATCTTGTGTTTGAGGGGGGGCGGTGTAAAAGGCATTGCCTATGCGGGCGCCATGCAGGCGCTGCGGGAACGCGATATTCTGCCCCGCATCCTTAGGGTGGGGGGAGCGTCGGCGGGTGCCATTCACGCGCTGTTGCTCGCGTTGCGCTACACGCCGGAGGAAATGCGCGATATTCTCCGGCAGGTGGACTTTAAAACATTCGAGGACGATTCGTCCTTTTTTCTTCGTGACGTGGCCCGCTTGTTGCGTGATTATGGCTGGCATAAGGGCAAGATGTTCCTGCAATGGACGAGGGATGTGCTGCAGCACAAGACAGGAAGCGGCGAAACGACATTCCTGGAATTGCAAGAAAAAGACGAGTTCCTTGATCTTTACCTGATCGGCGCCAACCTCTCCACCCGTTTCAGTGAAGTGTTCTCGCATGAACATACGCCCGATATGCCGGTGGCTGAGGCGGTGCGGATTTCCATGTCAATCCCCCTTTTTTTTTACGGCCAGGAAACGCACGGATGCGGAAGGCCTGGAGCATATCTATGTCGATGGGGCGGTGCTGGACAATTACCCGATAAAGCTGTTCGACCAGCGGAAATATCTGAAAAATCAGGAATATTTTCGGGAAGTGGAGTATTACGTCGAACCTAATCGCAAGCTGAAAATGAAGGGCGGAAACCGCTTCATTTACAATAAGGAAACACTGGGCTTTCGGTTGGATTCGCGGCGGGAAATTGACGTATTCGGTGGCAGGCCGCCCGTGCGCCATCCTATCAGGAATATACTGGATTATAGCTGGGCGCTGGTGGATACCATGCTGGAATCCCAGGAAAATCAGCATCTGCACAGTGACGATTGGCAGCGCACGGTCTATATCGACACGCTGGGTGTAGGCACAAGAGACTTTGGCCTTGCCGATGAGGTAAAGCAAAAGCTTAGCGCTTCCGGCCACGCGGGCGTCGAGGCATATTTTTCGTGGTACGATGATGCAAAGGAGAAGCCTGCGAACAGGCCATGAATGATTGGATCATGGCATGGCTGCAATAGGGATGCGGTTTTTGCGGTAGCACAGGCGCTATTGTGTTTATGCCGTGCGTGCGCTGTGATAGAATGATCCCCTAATGGAAGAAAATCGGAAGGGTGAAGGATTTTTGCGGCTGGGTGCGTTTGTCGGCGCATGTTCGGTCGCTGCCGCTTTTATTGCCGCCGCGTTTGCCACCGATGCGGTGAAGTACGACGATATCATGGTCTATGGCGTGGCGAAGAACGCCAGCAGCAGTTCTTCATCCTCTTCTTCCTCCTCCTCCTCCAGCTCCTCCAGCAGTAGTTGCGGCAGCTCTTCCAGTTCTTCCAGCAGCAGCTCTTCCAGCAGCAGTTCTTCGTCGAGTGGTGCGAATGGATATACTATGGTGGATATACCTGCCAAAACACCGGCCGGAAGCGCGGGTTATTCCAGCGGCACCTACACGCTAAGCGGGTCGGGTGAGTCGCTCTGGGGCTACAATGATAATTTTACCTATCTCTACAAGCAAGCCAGCGGCAATGTGACGATCACGGCGCGGGTAGCAAGCCATAGCACGGAGCGCCAGTGGGCTAGGGCGGGCGTGCTGTTACGTGGTTCGCTTGCCACAAATGCCAAGATGGTTGGCTGTTATGCAACCTCGAAATGGCCGTGGGATGATCCGCCCTCTAATAAAATCGAGTTCCAGGAACGAGCAGCCGACGATGATTGGCTTTACCACGCCTATATCGATGAAGTTACTCCGTTGCCGCGGTACGTGCGTTTGTCGCGGTCCGGATCGGCGGTGGATTGCCTGTATTCAGAGGACGGCTCTAGTTTTACTACGTATCAGACTAGTTACACGGATTTCGGCGGCGGAACGTTTTACGCCGGCATGATTGTGACTTCGGATCAAATCGGTGTGAGCGGCACTGCCACGTTCGATAATGTCTCGTGCAGCGGTTGCAGTTCCTCCAGCAGTTCCTCCAGCAGTTCTTCCTCATCCAGTTCGTCTTCCAGTAGCGGGTGCGGCAGCAGTAGTTCTTCGTCGAGCAGCGGTTCCACTCCACCCATTACCTCTGGTCTTTTTCTATGGCTGGATGGCGCGGATTCCAGCGCTAGTTCCATGACGATTGTTTCTGGATCCCCCGATAGGCTAGATGTATGGAAAGATAAAAGCGGTGCCAACGCCTGCAGCAGTGGTGCCGCTTGTAATGCTACGGCGACTGCGGCTGGAACGCGACCGGAATATTCATCCAGTTATCAGCTTAACGGGATTAAAGTGCCATACTATGATGGCAACCGCAGGATGCTTACGGCTAATTTTACCGCCACGCATGCCCAGCCATTGACTCTTTTTATCGTGGGGAATCATGCTGCAAACAGCACGGCGCTGCTATACACCGAAGATACGGGTTGTGGTGTTAGGCAAACAAGCAGTGCCTGGAGCATATCCTGCAATACGGACCTACAAACCACTTCTCCTGCGCTCGATACAAGCCCACATATCTTCACTTATGTTATATATGAGAATAATTCAAGAATCCTCTTGGATGGAACAACCATTGCGGGACCGGGTAATTCTGGCACGAATGGTTTCACCGGTAACGATGGCCTCTGGATTGGCTCACGAACTAATAGCACGTCTACTGCACACCAGGGGAAATTAGCCGAAGTTTTGGCCTATGATGGAGTATTAAATGGTGCTGACCGCCAAAGCACGCAATGCTATCTCAGCAATAAATGGGGCATCTCTGTTAGCCACTCTTGCAGTAGCTCGTCCTCTTCTTCGAGTAGTAGTTCTTCCTCATCCTCGTCATCTTCTTCCAGCGGTGGGGCATATGTTTACACGGCGGCGCAATATGGTTCGGTGAGAAAACTGAACGCTGCGGATGGATCGCTGGTGTGGCAATTCACTGGTCATGCAACGGGTGGGGAAAGCGTTAATAAGATTGCCGTTGATTCGAGCGGCAATGTCTACACGGCCGGCAATGATAACACGGCGCGTAAGGTAGACGCTAACGGCGCAGAAGTATGGAGCTTTGCAAGCCATACCGGCGACGTAACAGGCGTGGCCGTTGATTCAAGCAGCAATATGTACACCGCCAGTGCCGACGGCACGGCGCGCAAGGTCAATTCCAGTGGCGTGCAGCAATGGAGCTTCACCGGCCACAGCGGCGGCGTGAAAGATGTGTACGTCGATGCAAGCGATAATATTTATACGATCGGCGAAGACGGCGATCTTTATAAACTGGATAGTAATAAAAATGTATTGTGCAGCAAGAATAGCGAAAATACGCTCAAAGCCGTTGCAGTGGACAGCGGCGGGAATATCTATGTATCCACAGAGATTAGCGGAAAGGTTTCTGTTCTGAATTCCAGTTGCACTTCTCTATGCCGTTTTAGTGAACACGATGAAGCGGTAAGGGATCTTGCGCCTGACGGCAGCGGCAATATGTATACGGCTTCCGTGGATGGAGATGTGCGGAAAACAAACGCTAGCTGCGCGGATTTGGGGCATATTTCGAATGTGCACGATGGAGCATATCTGTGGGGAATCGCGGTGGATTCCAACGGCGATATCTATACCGGTGGCGGGGATACCAACGTGGAAAGAAATACCGCAGGAGGTTCCAATGTATGGACTTACACGGACCATCCCGGCGATGTGCATGACGTGGAGGTCTATGGTACGCCCACCGCAGTGACCACTGCGCCGTCTTATATCTACAGTTCCGGCGCGGATGACAATATCCGTAAACTTAGCACCAGCGACGGCAGCCTTGTGCAGAATATCACCGGGCTGTTCAGCGCCGATGTCACTGCCGTGGTGGTGGGCGTGGACGGGAAAATTATCGGTGGCGATGCGAACGGGGATGTGAAGCAGATCAATGCCGCCGGGACTACGGTGGAATGGACCAATACCGATCACAGCGGAAAAATTTGGGACATCGATGTGGACGGGCTTGGAAATATCTATACCGCCTCCGCTGACAATACCGTGAAAATGATGGATTCAGATGGTGCCACCGTGTGGACTTATACGAACGGCAGCAACGACGTGCTTTCGATTGACGGTACCGTGGACGGCAACCTGGTGGTCGGCAGCGGTTCGGACGGAAGAATCATCAAGATCAGCGGCGAGGGCCAGAAAATATGGGAATATGACGTGGGCAGCGGCGATATCAATGAAGTGCGGGCCGACGGCAGCGGTAATGTTTATGCCGGAGGCGATGACGACAAGGTGCATAAGCTGGATGCGGATGGCGCTCAGGTCTGGGAATTCACGCATAGCGACAACGTGGACTGTCTGGATGTTATGGAGGATGGCACGGTATATGCCGGCAGCGCCGGCAGCAGCGACACGCTGAAAAAGATTACCGTTGCAGGCGCGCAGTCGTGGTCCGTTGCCTTGGCTGCCGATTGCGTGAATCTTGTGGTGGATTCGGACGGCAAGCCTTATGTCTCCATCAGCGCGAACTCGATAAAGCAATATAATACCAGCGGCACCGAAGTCTGGACCTATTCCGGGCATACCGGCGGCCCGCTCGACGCTTATATCGTCTACGACAGAACGGGCGGGGTGTGTTACTAGTTGCGCTGGTGAACAGCAAAGAACCACCTCATGGCGGATTTATTGAGTTTCAAAAAGTCGATTCCCGTGTGGGTTTGAAGAGTTTTCGAGTGTACAACCTCATTATTCATCTCCTCTATTGAAACCACCTCCTTGCCTCTCTGAAACGCCTGGACGATCAATTCTAGGTGGATTTTTCAAGCGCGCAACTGCCCCTGATTGACCAGAAACGTGCACTAATATCAAATCAGCAAGTTCCTGTTGCAATTCAGCCGTAAATTTATCCTCAGACACGTTAAATTTATCGTCGGATACCGCTGCTATTAATGTCCCTAATGAGCTAGCCGATAATTCGGCCAACTGAGAAACGATTCGCGCATTACCATTTTCCGTAAGTCCTTTTTTAATAGTAGCGCGTACAAGATCATTTTCCAGCAATTGCCGGACACTCTCATTTCTTCCTGCCTTAAGCGCCGCATCGAAAGTTAATAACCCTTCTTCTACAAATTTACCAACCGGCCAGCCCAAGGCCTTTACATCGTCACGCTGTAGTTGTTTTGCTCGTTCCAAACTGATGACATCTTTTTGCATCAAACCAGAAACAACTACGGAGCCTATAACTTCTGCAGTTTCTTTTGGAAGCTTGGATGCATCGGCAGGGGAGATCCGATTGCTTGCGATAGCATTCTGTGCCGCTGCGATTACGTCACGTTGTTCACCGGAATAGGTCGCTGCTTCATAGATAGTAAACTTTGCAGATTTAATGAGATTGCGAATACCAGAGTCACTAATCGCTTCAATTTCCCCAGGCGTTAATGCTATAGCCTGCTCTAATTTTAGTGAGAATTTTTGCCATTCTCCGGAATAGGCCATCAGTTCTATTACGTTAGGGTTTCCAAATACCTTCTCTCCTTGCTCCGGTGTTAGCTTAAGTGCTTCTTCCGTAGTCAAAAAGCGCTTTCCGATATATTCTGTTACCCCCTTGGCCTGTAATACCGCAATTTTTTCTGGTGGCAATGCGAGGAGTCTTTCAACGGTAATGCCATTGGGATTATCTTTGGCAAAATTATGGGCAATTAATCCATTTAATCTCTCATCCGCAAGAATTACGACTTGCTCAAGTGTTAAAGCCAAGGCCTGTTCAAGTGTTATACGAGCACTACTTTCTGAAAAGGTAGCTTGAAGTGGCTTGGAGATGTTTGCCCGCACACCATACTGGTAAGGACTGATAAATTCCGGAAGATGGCTTATTTGTATACCCAACAAATCAAGAATTTCTAACTTATCAAGAATCTCAGCTTGCATCGAAGTAATAGTTTTTGCTCTGTCTACGCTAATCACTCCTGCATCAATCAACGCCCATATGCCAACATGATTTAAATGTTCCGCTTCGGTTTTGGTGAGCGCAAGCGCGTTTTCAGCGGAGCGCTGTTTACGGATTTTTGTAAGCGCTTCAACTTCCCTAGCCGTGTTGTTTGTGGGTGTTTGGTACTGCTCTGTTTTAATACGCCGTTTAAGCTCTGCGCGGATGGCTGCAGTTCTGTATCTTGCGCTTCTGTCAATAACCTCCCCTTGCCAACAAGATTTTTGATGCATGGCAAATCAAGAATTGCAAGCTGCTCAGGAGTAAGGGCAGTGATTTGAGAATCCAATAATTCCAAATCCCGCAATGCATCCCAAGGTAAATTACCTTCAGCCATAGTTCTTTGTTTTTAGAAATATAATATTGAATACTAGTAATTCAATCCAGAATATTAGCACATTTTGGCGTTGATTTGTATAACTATTTCAGATTTTTCCCCATGCTACGGGAGACGCGGCACCTACCTTTTATTGTGCAGGTTAATGGCGGTCTGTTGGTTGCACCGCTCGCTCCTCGTTATAAAAAGTCACAAGGCAAACTGCGGTTCTCAAAACCGGTACCTTGCTGTCATCAATACTACGCTAGGCATGATATTCTTGACAGCTAAAACCTACTGCAACATTTCAGAGTTAATAGTAGCAAAAGCGGTATCCCAGAAGCTAGGTATAACTAGGTCATTTGATCTATGAGATTTGTCACCTCTCCATGCCTCATAATGCGCAGCATCTTCCTTTCCGCTGCAATAAATAATTTTAGCGGACGTATCTTTTAGTGGTTGCCATATGTGTTCATCATGCTCTCTGATTCTTATTCCAATAATGGCAATTTTAGAGGCCTCGGAAATTAATTGTTTAAAGCGATCTCTTTGAGCTGAGATAAAGTTGGCGCCACTTGTAGTAACTTTGGTGGGCTCAAAGTAACTCATTACTGGTGGCATCGCATCTTCGCGTAATCTTTTATGAAACTCATCAGGGTTATTAATTGGGATAACTGGACCGTTCGTAGTGACGGCTTTAGGATCAAAAAACACCATACTGCTCATTGCCTTAACGCTATCGCAAAATAAATGGCAACAACCATGCGGCAAGCACAATTTAATATTTTTCTTGAGCGGCTCCTGCTGAAAAGCAGCGTTAATACAGTGCTCTAATATTCTTTCGTAATTTAAAGTAACAAGAGCAATTTCATTACCGCTTCTACTGATTGATTTCGTTAGATTATAATACAGGTTCTTCTCTCTAATCGGAATAGATGTGCCATACTGAAAAAACAAATGAGCCATGCATCTTTGCAGGATGCTCCAAAACTGATGTTGTTTTTCATATAGCTTCAAAAGACCTTGTTCAAAATCTTTAGAAAATTCTGACGCCAGTGACATGACTGCAGAGTTGTTAGAAATATCCGGATATTGTTTAGCTAAACAATTAAAAAGATCGGCCGCCAAAGGCGGTACAAGGGTCTTGTCTGTATCTGCCCCGTAACTTGCTCCTGCTCCAAAAATAAAAAGATTCATGACTCACCCAATTTTATGTCTCTAAACTACGCTAGGCGTAGTTTAGTAGCAACTCTCAGCTACATGTATATCGCCAAACACTGAATTGCTTTGACTAAAAATCTCCGTACCGACTTTTCCCAAGTACGGAAAAATATAATAACGCACTCTCAAACCCGTACTTCAGAATAAAAAAGCATCATTTCTCTGCATTCTCAAGTCAGGAGCTAATCACGTGAGGAGCAGAAAACCTAAGGTTTTTCTTAAGCGCAGAAACTGTCCGAAAAACAGTTTCTGTAAATACATGGCGGAGGGAGAGGGATTGACGAACCTTCGCGCTGTTGCGCTTGGTTTCGAACTTTGTTCGAATCCCAAAATTTCCAATCACCGAATTTTTAAGGGCGCTCTGTTATCGCTTTTGCCCTTAAAAATTCGGTGGCGGAGGGGGAGGGATTCGAACCCTCGATAGCCTTGCGGCTATACTAGTTTTCGAGGCGCATTTTTACGTTTAATTACAATTGGTTACGAAAGATAACGATAGGTGAATCAACACGTTGTGACGATAGCCTTTTCGTACGCATTTGTCAAAATGCGCCAGTATTTGGCGCTAAGTGTCCCAGGAGTGTCCCATAGAGCGGCCTTTGGGACAATCGGTTCGAATGCCAAGCTTGCGGTTCGACTTAAGCAAATGCGCGCGCGTGCGGTGTTTGTGAGCGGTGAGTGAAATACGGGTGATATTGCTCGTATATTCTTCTGATAATACGCTAATTATAGCTCTTATTATGGCTATTAATTGACTATTAATAGGTTTATAGCTATAATAATGACTATATGATAAAAGTGCCTCAGGAGATTATGAAAGAAATTGCAGGCCGTGCGAAAACGCGGCGGCTTGCTTTAGATTTGACGCAAGAAGGATTGGCTTCTCGCTCTGGTGTAAGTCTTAGCACGCTTAAGCAATTCGAGCACACGGGTAAAATCTCTATCGAATCGCTGCTAGGACTCTCACTCGCGCTGGGTAATAGTCATGAATTCGATGAGTTGTTTGCCGCCACTCAATCAACCGAAGGCATATCGCTCGATGATTTGATGAAAACACCGAAGCAACGCAAACGCGGAAGCCTCAAATGAGCTATCAGCCCGTATCGCTCGTGCATGTCAGCATCGATTTTGGAAGTGCCACTCACAAAGTGGGAAGGCTCGCACTGGTAAATCGCAGGATTTATTTCGAGTATGATCCAGCATTCTTAAAATCGGGATTGGATATTTCGCCACTTAAGCTGCCTAAAAAAGCTGATGCAATTGCCTGTGATGATGCCGTGTTTGAGGGGCTGTTTGGTGTGTTCAACGATAGCCTGCCCGATGGTTGGGGGCGTTTGTTGCTGGATCGCCAGTTGCGAAAATATGGTATTGCCCCCGAGCAATTGACGCCGCTGGATCGACTGACGCATGTGGGCAGCTTTGGTATGGGGGCACTCACCTACGAGCCTGACACCAGCGAACATTCGCGCCAGGATGATGCCATTAGCCTTGATAGACTGGCAGCAGAGACAGGCGAGGTTCTGGAGGGCGAAGCAGGTGATGTATTCGCCGAGTTATTGGGGCTTTCCGGCTCATCCGCAGGTGCGCGCCCCAAGGTCATGTTAGGCGTAAGTGCGAGTAAGAAAAAACTGATTCATGGGCAACAAGAACTTCCCAAAGGGTATGTGCATTGGATGGTGAAGTTTGCCTCCTCCTCGGACGCTAAAGACATCGGCGCGATAGAATATGCCTATAGCCTGATGGCGCGCGAGGCAGGACTTGAGATGATGCCAACCCATTTATTTCCTGCCAAAAAAGGTGCGGGCTATTTCGGCGTAGAGCGCTTTGATCGCAGTGGTAGCAAACGGCTGCACATGCATACGGTTTCTGGCCTTATTCATGCAGACCATCGGCTTCCTTCTCTTGATTATGAACAGATCATGCGGGCAACACTTACGCTCACGCGCAATGTGAAAGAGCTTGAGAAAATATTGAGGCTCGCAGCGTTTAACGTATTCGCCCATAACCGCGACGATCACGCCAAGAATTTCAGCTTCCTGATGGCTGAAAAGGGCAACTGGCGTATCGCTCCCGCCTATGATCTTACCTTCTCAGGGGGGCCAGGCGGTGAGCATAGCACCACCGTCATGGGTGAAGGCAAGCGCCCTGGCAAAGAACATTTGCTCACGCTAGCGGATAAAGTTGGCATCGCAAAATCTCATGCGAGCGAAATCATCGATAAAGTAAGTGATGCCGTTCAGCATTGGCCAAATTATGCGGAAGAAGTTGGTGTGACTAAGACATCAAAAAAACTCATCGCCGACGTTATTATCAGCTAAAAAGACTATTACCTCAGCTTACTTGCCGTTTCTTCGAATCGATTTGTATCAGGAAATGTTAGAAATTTATCCATGTTTTACGTTCTCTATTTTATGAATCGCATCCGCCATCCAGCCGGGGACGCGATCCATCGCCTGATGCAACCCGTCTAAATCCTTGTCCGTCAGCATGTGCGCGCAACGGCTGATGATCTGGTCGTCCACGCTTTTCCTGCCAAGATATGAAAGCGCCTGCAGGGTAAGATTAGCATGATCAGGGATATTGTCGAGCCATGCCACGCGCGCGCGCTTTAACTGGATGGTCTGCCCCGCCACACTCCTTGTGCGAACGGTTGCGTTCGTAAGATAAGATAGTTTGATCGGCACTTGTGTAGAGAGCCTCATAAGATTTGCCGCCATTGCACCGGAGGGGAATATTTTGTCACCAGGCGCCAGCGCACGCGCAATATTATCGGGCGTAGGCGAAAGCGCACCCAGTAATTTGCTCTGTTTCGGATAATAGTAAATGCCGCGATCAAGGCGGCGAACCATGCCCTGCTTCACTAGCCTGGACAGCACCTGATCAATCGCAGCGCGCGAGCCAACGTCGAGAAAGTCTTTGGGCGTAAACACCCAGCCTGGCTTCCTACGCTTGATTCGGCTGATTATCTGGTCGGTTATGGACTTCATATTACCCTCTTATTTGTCAGATTATAACATAGTTTTATCTGACAAATAAGATGGCTTATATTATGGTCAAGATACTGAATATGATGGTTAATGTAAAAAAGAGGCTTGACCCCAGCTGCCAGTGTTTTATGCAATGAGAGATGAAGCATCCAGCTGCACATTCCGATACCTATAGCACGCACCTACTGCGCCACCTGCGCTTCACCATCGGCCAAAATATCCACCGCCACCGCAGCAAACAAAAACTGCCACTACGCAAGTTGGCAAAACTCACCGGCGTATCCGAACTTCTCCTCGATCACTACGAGCTAGGCAAAAACGAAATCGCCCTGGACGAAATACTCAAAATCGCCTGCGCGCTAGGCGTACCCGTCAGCGAACTCATGGCATGAAACGCGAAATCGCCGAAACCATCACATTCCACCGCGACCAACTCTACGAGGAAATCTGGTCGGTTCCCATCCTGCAGCTGGCCAAGCAATATGGCATCTCCGACGTCGGCTTGGCGAAAATCTGCAAGAAAATGAAAATCCCGCGCCCGCCGCGCGGCTATTGGGCCAAACGCTCTTACGGGCAACCGACAATAAAACCAATCCTGCGCCCCGCGCCTGATGATACGCCGTCGGTGGTAACGGTGGATCGTGACACGCACCAACTGGCAAAGGTCAACGACAAGCGCCGTGTAAAACATCCGGCGGCGATTACGGAACGTCAAAAAGTGCGCCGCTTAAAGGTTGCTCTACGCGATATGGAAATCGCCCGCCGCACGCGGCTTTACCTGGAAGCAATGCAGGCATTGCCAAACGCCGCCGATCCCGAGCAGGCGGAATGGCTAGCATGGGTAGAGCAATATGCCGCCCATATCGACCCCTCAATCGATTATAAAATGGAGGGCTTAAGCAAATCCAACCCCAATGCCAAAGTGCTATATAAATTTACTGCCCAGGGATTCGTGGATGATTGATAGTGGATATATGCTAAAACATATATCATGCTGAAAATATATGCAGTGGCATATATGGCTGCGCAGAAATTATTCCCGATCGGGAATAAACACCCTTCATACAGACAATTTTAGGTCAATTATTCCCGAGCGGTAACATTATGCTAATCAGAGATGCAAAACAGCTGGGAAACTTCATACGCACCACCCGCAAGCAAATGAATGTACGGCAGAGTGATCTGGCGCTCACCTCAGGCACAGGCCTGCGGTTTATTATTGATTTAGAGCGAGGGAAGGAAACGTGCCAGATCGGTAAGGTTCTGATGGCGCTGAACACGCTGGGAGTGAAAATAACCCTTACGCCCCCACCGACGCTGCATGAGGATAAATCGTGACCTGTGCCAACTCTTCGGAATTCCCAATCTATAAGTGACTCCTTCCTCTACCGCCCTTTCTATAATCGAATATGTCTTAAGAAATAATGCGACCATATTGCCTCCTTAGGTTCGTAATTATACTTCCACCATCAGCCCATTTTTATCAAATCCGGCACATTCAAAATCACCCATACGGTTGGGATAGCCGCGCTGATTGGATATGACCCGTGTGTTCCCCACCATCTGGTCATCGCATTCATGCGTATGGCCGTACACCCACAAGACAGGCTGATATTTCTCAATGATTGGCGCCATATCCAGTGAATTGAATGCTGGCATGAGCAGGCTGTTACCATACTGTGTATTAGGATTGATCAATGGTGCATGATGCGAAATCACCACCCGCTTTCCAGGTACATCCTCTGCAAACCATTTTTCTAGGCTAGCGACAAAGGATGTATGATACGCTACCGTATCGATGGGCTTCAACAATTGGCCATTCGGCAGCATGATCTGGCGATAATCATTGATCCCGTTTGCCGCTTCCATCATGGCCTTGTGATCGACCCCGTTGAAATCCGTCCACATCGTTCCGCCGAAAAAATGTACGCCATCGATGGTAATACTTTCATCCCGTAGAAAAGTGACGTTAGGATAGTTGTTAGCCAGCCACTGGCGAAACGCGCTTTCGCAAGCATCTATCGGTCGTAGGGTGTAATATTCATGATTCCCTGCAACAAAAATTACAGGCTTGTTCCACCCCTTCAATAATGAGCGAAGAAAATCAAAATCATAAAAAGTTACGCGATGTTCCCATTGACATATGTAATGGGGTTGGGGCATATTGTCTGTTATGCTTAGATTCTACATACTTTGGATTAAAAAGGCATTCACAAAATCTTTCGGAATTGCCGACTTGCTGTCTGGGTTTGCTGCTGCTGGTGTTGCTGCGTGGGTTCATTACTATCCAGAAACCAGCAAATTAATGGATACATTCTCTTGGCAAATACCTCTTTGGGCTTGCGCGGCGGTTGTGGCTATAAGGCTTCTTCTTGCTCCTTACTGGATATGGTGTGAAGAGCGTTCAAAGTGTGAAGAGGAAAAAAAAAGAAATGAGAAACTAAGTCAGCAACTCGACGAAAAAGAGAAAAAGAAGAGCATCGTATCCGCGTTACAGCAATTCCATGAACAAATACTTATTTTGATAAATAAACCTTTGAATAAAGATGCTAGTGAAGAAGAAATAAAGGGGTATGTGCAACAAGCAGAGTCTCTGGTTACTACGCAAGCAGTATGGATAGAGAAAGCTATAGGCAGGCCAACAAAAAACAAATTTATTGATACGTCAGGAGGGTTATCTCTTTCCTATTCAAGGGCAATTAATAAAATACACAATAACGTCATAGGAAACCTTAATCGGATAAAGGAAAATCTGGAACAAATAATAGAATCGGATAATTGGATTACATAACTATGGCACACGGTAAATACCTCAGTCTTGATGAAGCGCGCAGAAAAGGGCAAATAGCGCGTTTCTGCAAGGAGCATCCTTCTGTAGGAAACGAAAAGGATTTCGACGCCTTGCTAGACGCTATGGCAAAGAATAAGCCTAGAAACTCAAAAGAAGGCGTTGGAACATGAACTCCGGGCATTTCCGCATATTGTGCCTATACTCGAACTCGGCGAGGTATTTGTGCATATGCTGAGGCGATACCCATACATGCGTGCCGCGAATGGCGCGTTGCACGAGGCTCCAAAAGCCTTCCAGCCCGTTCACATGAACACCAGCGCGGACGTACTCGCCGGAACCGTGATTCACCGTTTCATGGCTGTAACCCACTTGCGAAAGCGTGGCATAGGAGCGCAGTTCGTCCGAATGGACAGTAGAACCCTTGGCAATGCTGGCCTCAATCAGGGGATAGAGCGTTTTGCGCTTCACGTCCGGGACAACGTGCGTCATAACGTCACCAGCCTTTTCGAGCATTCCAAAAACGGTTGTCTTGCCGGGAGCGCCGCGTCCGCGCTTGCCGCCGGAGCGTTTGCCTCCTACCAGCGTTTCGTCAACTTCTACAGTGCCGGAAAGCGGTGTGTTGCCGTCAACCGTACCCATGTACTTCCTGATTTCATGCCCGATACGCCACGCGGTTTTAAGCGTTACGGAAAGCTGGCGCTGCAATTCGCGCGCAGGAACACCATGCCGCGACGTAGTAAACAGGTACATCGCATAAAACCACTTTTGCAGCGGCGTATGAGAGTTCTCAAAAGGAGTGCCTACCATCGGGTGAATATGGTGGCCGCACCACGCACAGGAATAGGCGGGCACTTTCTTGATGCGGGAAAACTTCCCATGCCTGCCGCATTTCGGGCACTCAAGATGCGTACCGAAGCGTATATTCATCAGATGTTCCAGGCAGGAATCATCATCGGGAAAGCGGCGGTAGAAGTCTTGGACGCTGAATTGTTTACCCATAGCATTTCTCCTTTAAGAAGGAGTATGCCATAATGGATTACGTATGTCAATGGGAACGTCACGAAAAGTTATAATATCACCTGCAAGAATCAAGACATCGGCAACGCTATCCGGTGGTAGCTGGAAGCCTTTCCCAAACTCAAGATGTAGATCGCTGTAGCTGATGATTTTCATTGCGCAATTCTTGCTGCCTTTTCTTTCTTTGCCTCATAAACCAGCTCTCCGCCGAATAGTAATCCCACGCCCGCACACAATAACAGCGTAATTTCAATATTCAGCCATTCAAAATAATAAATAGCCGGGGAAATTGAAAAGGCCAGTAGCGCCGCCCAGAAAACCACAGATAAAATCCTCCAACCAATGACTATCAGGCCCATACCAGCCGCGATAGCTCACGGCGCTTCCCGGCACAGATCATCGACCGAGCATTGGAAGAGCGCGGCCATTTCTATCAATTCATCGCAGGTTGGAGAATCGCCACCGCTTTCGTATTTCTGCAGACGCTTGGTTTTAATCGTGAGATGCGCAGCCACCGCGCCTTCTGAAAGACCTCTCCATACTCGCCAAAAGCGAAGATTTTTGCCTATGGTGATGCGGATAGTGGCCTGTTCCACGTTATTGGCTCATATATCAAGATAGGAGATAGTAGCTCATTATGGGAATATTTATCTTGTAATAAGATATAATATCTTATCTTAGGAGTTATGGCAATGCATTACCTGATATTTTTTGGGTCTTTCTCACCCCAAAAAGGTAATGATTATGAAAGGCAAAAAAGAGGTCACGGCCACTAATCTATGCGGCAAACGCGTCAAAATCGCGCGGGTTTCCAAAGATATGAAGCAAATAGATGTTGCCGCCGCAATGAATGTGGATTACGGCATCGACATTACGCAAAATGGCGTATCGTACATTGAGCGTAGCAGGCGATTCGTGAAAGATTTCGAGCTGGTGGCGCTGGCGGAAATACTGGATGTCTCCACGACCTGGCTACTCTTCGGCGATAAAGGCGCGAAGCGTTAATTGACCTCAAATGATCCCGTCTGTTAATGCATTAGCTGTATGGGACTTGTTTTGCCATATGTTCTAGGTGTTTAGTCCCACTTTGTGATGGTGTAGTGTATTCTGCTCTGCCAACGAAGGAGG
>CAZXYG010000032.1:20678-21818 GCA_964644885.1 uncultured Rickettsiales bacterium | reverse complement strand
TACACCATCACAAAGTGGGACTAAACAACTAGCATCTCATATAGCGAATACCCGTTCGCATGATGTAATCCAATCTCCTTCACAGCGGCTTTAATCATAAGGTTCCTTTCGGGCGTTACCGTGGCGAATCTAGCTTCGTCCTGCATATATTCCAAGGGTTGATAATGACCTCTGACAAACCGGTGCACGGCAAGTTCGGCCATTATTCCCCGCGTTTCCAAATCCTGACGGGTTTTTTCATCAATGGGTTCAGAGCCGTTCAGTACCTTCTCAACGTAAGCCTTGGTGCGTATCGCCTCGCGGCCCATATAAACAGCGCCGAACAAATTGGTGAATTCTTTCCCGGCGGGAAGGAGCTCTTCCAGCACTTTCTCCGCTTCTACCATTTCTCCGGCTTTCTTTAATGCTTTGAATTTTTGGCTTTTTCCTTCAGCCCACTCATTGGCTCTGCTAAATTCATTCAGTGCTGCATCGACGACAGCCTTCATTTTCTGTAACTCTTCCGAAGCATTTTCAGGTATTGACTTTAGGATCATCGCCGTTTGATGAAGGAAAGGCCGTATATTCATACGCAAGGTCTGCTCGAGGATAACCTGCTTATCCATTACCGCGTTCGGCCCCTCGTAGGTTTTAAGTGGTTCGTTGTCACCCCGCAGCATGTCAATCTCAGATGTGACAAAACCATCCGCGCCCAGCAGCATGGTATTTTCCTGCATCAACTCACCGACACGCCTGGTCATATAGGCTTTAAGCATCGAGGACACCGCCATGCTGCTATACCGCACGACTGCTTGCTCACCCCGTAACCTCTCATTCAATAACGTGCCGTCTGCTAAGGCAAGGTCGATGCCCTTGCCTGCATCCATCAGCACGGCGGAAGCTGTCTGGAGATAAGCCTGCATGGTATTGGTATCCAGTGCCGCCGCCGGACGTTCGGCAATGGGAACGCTCTCCGGCACATTTAAATGTTTACGGGTAGTGTGATAATCGGCCTTATGCAGCAGGTTGTAAAGAAGCCCATTCGCTTGCGCCGCTATCTCCAGACGGGCGCGTTCCATGATCTTTTCCATCACGCCCCAGCCCCTGCCGAGATATATGCCTTTTACATCGTGCCACTCATGGCGTTGCAGAATCTGCTGC
>CAZXYG010000032.1:8829-20668 GCA_964644885.1 uncultured Rickettsiales bacterium | reverse complement strand
GCTGCTGCTCACCCGCCTTGTCGATAAAACGCGAAGTTACAATGCCGGGGTTGGCAACCGGCTTGCCATCTTGAAGCAGCACATTCCCCTTGTCATCAATCTGGTTGAGAGGAACGAGAGAAATAATAGGCTCCCTGCCGCCATCCGCGTCGTTGCTGACCAGGATGCCCCACGCCTGATTGACGCCGGGCAGACCATGCATGCCATAACCGGTAATGTATTTATTGCTGCCGTTGATCGTAACGGTGCCACCGTTATTCACTTTCGCCTCCGCCGTCATATTCCGGCCAAGATTCACCCCGGTTTTATCGCCCGTCAGAATCATGGCGACGTTCGCGGTGCCCGCATTGGCCTGCCTGCACACGTTTTCAAGTAATTCTCGTTTATCTCTGGGTGGCGATTGACTGATCAGATATTCCAATATCCTGGTTCCGGAGTGCCTGACAATTTCCGCAAGATAGAATGACGAATTGACATTGAACCCCGCAGCGGAAACGCCGCCGATGAACGCGCTCGGCAGTGCCTTACCGCCTAAATCATGATGGGAGAAAAGTCCGCAATATTCTCTGTAATGCGGAAAAAAATCGATCGTGGCCTGGCCGTATCTATTCTGTTGTTTTTCCTCATCCCACGTCAGAGGCGTGCGCGTGCCGGCGGTCAGGTACGTCTGCACCACGTCATGCATGGGTCCATCGGCGCAACCCATGAACCTACTCACGCGGGCAAGGTGTTCCGGCATGTTTTCATAACCGGAAATACCCATTCCGGCCAGATTCATCTGTCTTGCAAGAAACTCCGTATCGGCCCAGATGCGATCGCAATTGGTGCGGGGAAATCCGAATTCCGCGCCGACAACGTCTCCCGGCTGCATGGGTTTACTACCTGCCATCTCCAACCTTCCCTGGTTATTATGCCGACTTCGCGCCAGAATAGCGCATAATTATTAACAAATCGTTAACAGGACGCGCTTTTTAGTGCGCGAAGATGTCCATATT
Organism: uncultured Rickettsiales bacterium; assembly: GCA_964644885.1. Lineage (GTDB taxonomy): Bacteria > Pseudomonadota > Alphaproteobacteria > Rickettsiales > JACKKO01 > CAZXYG01. The sequence goes on along the minus strand of CAZXYG010000032.1, from coordinate 19,673 downwards.
CTCCCAGCCTTCCAGGTCCAGCGTGCAGCGGGTAGGAATAAAATTAAAACAGGCCCCGGCGAGTGCCGCGCGGTCCGTGTGCGCCAGCATGGCGTTCAGCTTTTCACGCAAGCGGTGGAGATAGAGCACGTCGCTGGCGGCGTACTGGAGCTGCGCCTCGGAAAGCACTCCGGCGGCCCAGTTGGAGGATTGCTGCTGTTTGGAAATTTCGATCTCCAGCAGTTCCGCGCATAATTCCTTAAGGCCGTGCTTATCGGTATAGGTGCGCGCGAGATAGGACGCTATGCGCGTGCAATAGATGGCGCGGATATCCACTTCTAGGTAATGCCGCAGCACCGCCACGTCAAACCGCGCAAAATGGAAAATCAGAGTTCTTTTGGAATCGCCTAGCAGCTTCTTGAGGGTGGGCGCTTTGTAATTGGTGCCGTCGAACTGCACGAGATGAGCGTCTCCGGAGCCGTCGCTGAGCTGCACCAGGCACAGCCGGTCGCGCTTAATATGCAGCCCCAGCGTTTCCGTATCCACCGCGATATCGCCTTTGAAGGCGATATCCGATGGCAGGTCATTTCTGTGCAAGTGGATGGTGATGGCCGTTCTCCGTTCCCGTTTCTATTCTTATCACTCAGCCGCTTTGCCCGCAAGCGCCGTGCCTGCGATATTGGCGCCGGAAAAATTGGCCTCTTCCAGGATGGCGTGATCCAGGTTGGCGTTGCGAAGATTGGCGTTGGTCAAGTCGGCGAAATAGAGATTGGCGCGTGCGCAGTCCGCATTCTCTAAAATGGCCCAACGCAAGTTGGCGGCCTCCATATTGGCGCCGTTCAGCCACGCATAGGTAAGGTCGGCCTTTTCCAACGTAGTGAAATAAAGGCTGGCGCCGCGCAAATCGGCGTTTCGCAGGTTTGCTCCTTCCATGAACGCGCCTTGAAGGCTGGCGTGAGCAAGCCGCGCGCCCGCTAAATCGAGTCCGCCAAGCTGAAGATTCGAAAAATCCGGCCCGAAGCGTTCCACCAAGTCGGGCACCCCGCCGCTTTTCCGGCATTCATCCACATACTCGACGATTTCGGCGCGTGTCGGCTTGTGATGTTTTTTATGCCCAAATGTGATGATGCGGGCCGTTCCTTTTTCCGTCATGATCGTCCTCCTATTTCGGCAAGCGTTTGAAACCCTGTTCCAGGTCGGCGAGCAAATCTTCCGTATCCTCAAGGCCGATATAAAAACGCAGGCAGGAACCTTCCGCCTTCCAGGGCACGGCGGTGCGCTTGGCCGAGGGGTTGAAATCCAGCGCCAGGCTCTCATAGCCGCCCCACGAGCAGCCGATGCTGAACCACTCCAGGTTATCTATCATGTGCGCCAGTTCTTCCATGCTGTAGGCGCGTTTTAACACCGCGCTGAACAAGCTCCCGGCGCCGCTGAAATCGCGTTTCCAAATTGTATGGCCCGGATCGCCTGGCAGAGCGGGATAGAGCACACGCGATACTTTGGGGTTTTTCGCCACTTTTTGAGCAATCTCCAGCGCGGCTTCCTGCTGGCGCTTCATGCGTACCTCCAGCGTGCGCAAACCGCGCAGCGCCATGTAACAATCCTTCGGGCTGGCCGTGATGCCAAGGTTGCGGTAAGTTCTGATGATTTTATCCGCGTGTTTTTTATTTACGACTACCGCGCCTAGGATCATATCGGCATGGCCGCCGATATATTTGGTAAGCGCCTGGATCGTCACATCCGCCCCATGCTGAAGCGGATTGAAAAACAGCGGACTGGCCCAGGAATTATCCGTCACGGTCACAATACCTTTGCTTTGCGCCACTTTCACGATAGCCGGAACGTCTTGCACCTCGAACGTCAGCGACCCTGGGCTTTCCATGAAGATCAGCGTTGTATTTTTCCGCACAAGGCTGCCGATGTTCTTGCCGATCAGCGGATCGTAGAAGGTCACTTCCACGCCGTATTTTTTGAGCATGAGATGGCAGAAGCGCCGCGTCGGGCCATACACCGAATCGGTGACGAGAATATGATCGCCGGCCTGAGTGAAGCTCATGAGCGCCAGAGTGATGGCCGCAAGCCCGGAGCTTGTGATGACGCAGCCCGCGCCGCCTTCCATCTCCATTAAGGCTTTTTGCAACGCAAACGTGGTTGAGGTGCCGCCGATGCCGTAGCTGGGATCGGAGAGCGTCGCGCCCTCCGTATCCTTGTAGCGGGATATGCCTTTTTCGGCTTCGTGATATTCTTTCAAGCTTGGAAAAATAACCGTGGAGGTTTGATAGATGGGCGGGTTGACCGCGCCTTGCTGCGCCGCGCTGTTCCTGCCTGCGTTGACTAAGATGGTCGCTTTTTTTGCCACTGTCTGCCTCTGGGCGCATTATTGCAAGCTGGGCGAACGATGCAACTGCTATCTTTATTAAGTTGCCGTTCTGCGAAACAATCCGTAATATCCTGTTATTATGACAACTCATGCACTTAGGAAACACACTGCCATGCAGGATTATAAGATTGCCGATATCTCTCTGGCCGAATGGGGGCGCAAGGAAATCTCCATCGCCGAGAGCGAAATGCCGGGGCTGATGGCTCTGCGCGAGGAATATGGCGCTTCTAAACCGCTCAATAGTTCGCGCATTGCGGGATGTCTGCATATGACTATCGAAACGGCGGTGCTGATTGAAACGTTGATGCATCTGGGCGCTGAGGTGCGCTGGAGTTCGTGCAACATTTTCTCCACGCAAGATCAGGCGGCGGCGGCAATCGCGGCGGCGGGAATTCCCGTGTTCGCCTGGAAGGGCGAAACAGAGGAGGAATATACCTGGTGCATTCGCCAGACTATTGAAGGTCCGAAGAACTGGCGACCCAATCTACTGCTCGACGATGGCGGCGATCTCACGTTGTTGATGCATCAGGAGTATGCCGATTTCCTGAAGGGAGTACGCGGTGTTTCGGAGGAAACCACCACGGGCGTACACCGGCTCTATGTGATGGCAAAAGAAGGAAAGCTCAAGATTCCGGCCATTAATGTGAATGATTCCGTTACAAAATCCAAATTCGATGATTTATACAGCTGCCGCGAAAGCCTTCTTGATGGCCTTAAGCGTTCAACCGGCGTGATGATTGCCGGAAAAGTGGCGGTGGTTGCGGGTTACGGCGATGTCGGCAAAGGGTGCGCCACCGCGCTACGCGGCCAGGGTGCACATGTCCTTGTCACGGAAATCGATCCGATATGCGCGCTGCAGGCGGCAATGGAAGGCTATAAGGTTGTCACGATGGAGGCGGCGGCGTCACAGGGCGATATTTTTGTGACCGCCACGGGCAATACGGGCGTCATCACGCTTGATCACATGCGCGCCATGAAGGATCGCGCCATTGTGTGCAATATCGGCCATTTCGATAATGAGATCGACATCGCCAACCTTGCCAATTTAAAATGGAACGAGATCAAGCCGCAGGTGGACGAAGTCACGTTTCCGGACGGCAAGCGGCTGATCGTACTGGCGCGCGGGCGGCTGGTGAACTTAGGGTGCGCCAAGGGGCATCCTTCTTTCGTGATGAGTGCTTCCTTCACTAATCAGGTGTTGGCGCAGATCGAGCTATGGAGAAACCATGCAAAATACGAAAAAAAGGTTTACACTTTGCCTAAAAATCTAGATGAAAAGGTGGCGAGATTGCATCTTGGCAAGTTGGGAGTCACGCTTACGCAACTTACAAAAGATCAGGCAAAATATATTGGTGTTAATATTAATGGGCCATATAAAGAAGATAGTTACAGATATTAATTAAATTATAACATGAGCTATGAGCAGGCCATTCTTATACTGAATCTGCTTCTTGCGGCAGGCGGCTTCGCCATCATTTTCTTATGCATCAGAAATCGGCGGCTTTCCTCGTTGATAAGGGACCTGGAATCCATCCGTAAGGAAGTTGAGAACGAGGCCGAGCTCAATGTCCGGCTTCTGGAAAATAATCAGATGCAGCGCCGGGAATTGGATTTCTACATTCAGGCCCTTAATGTGTTCGATTTTCCCTGCTGGATACGCGATGAGGCGTTGCGCATTGTTTTCTGCAATGAGCGCTACGCGCAACTTGCGGGCAAAACCCGAGATGCTATCCTCTCAAGTGATACGCAGGATGAACTGACCGCGAATGCGCGGGAACTTGCTCAGTCGGTGCAGGAGCAACAATCCATTCAGCGCGTCCAAGAGCATCTTATTATGGATGGCGAGCGCATCCTCTACGGCTTTACGGAGATTCCCATTGCGAGTAGCCGCCGAACTTTCGGTTACGCTATCGATTCCAGCGCGCTGGAGGAGAAAGAGCAAGAGCTGGAGAATTATATTTCGGCGCAGTCCAATTTTCTGGCAAGCACATCAAGCGCCATTGCTATTTATGGTCCGAATACGCGATTGCGTTTCTTTAATCAGGCCTTCAGCAGACTATGGAAGCTGGAAGAGGGATGGCTGGAAGAAAAACCCACGTACAGTGAAATTCTGGAACGTCTGCGGGAGCGCCGCTTATTGCCGGAACAGCTTAATTTCCGGGAATTTAAAGCCAACTGCTTGGCGATGTTTCATAACCTTATCGAAAAACACGAAGAATATTACTATTTGCCGAGCGATCAGGTGTTGCGCGTATTAGTAATCCCGCAGAATCGCGGCGGGCTGATTTTTTCCTATGAAGATATGACGGAGCATATGGCGCTTGAGCGTTCCTACCATACGTTGATTTCCGTGAAGAAATCGACGCTGGATAATTTATTCGAAGGGGTGGTTGTATTCAGCGAAAATGGAAAGCTGCAACTGAGTAACCCGGCTTTTGGCCATATGTGGCATCTTGACCTTTCCGTATTGAGTTCCGCGCCGCACCTCAGCGAGATTCTGGAAATGACTAAATCATTCTACGACTTCGGCGATAATTGGGTTTCCTTCAAGCAAAAAACGCTTGCATTGCTGGGCAGTAGGGAATTGGTAAAACAGCGCATTGAACGCACGGATGGCTCGGTGCTGGAGTGGGTGTGCGTTCCTTTGCCGGATGGCGGAACGCTGATGACCTACACCGATGTTACGGATTCCTATCTGGTGGAGCATTCGTTGCGGGCGGAGAAGGAAGCGCTCAAGGAAGCCGATAGGCTCAAGACGAACTTTCTTTCCACGGTATCCTACGAGCTGCGCTCGCCGCTTACCTCCATCAAGGGATTTTCGGAGGTATTGATCAAAAAATATTTCGGAGACCTGAATGATAAACAGAGCGAATATGTGCGCGGCATTTTTGAATCTTCGCTCAAACTGAGCGGCCTGATCGACAATATTCTCGAAATCGCTTCCGTTGACGCAGGCAATATCCAGCTCGAGCTTAAGGAATTCGAGTTGTACGATGTCGTGACGGGCGTGGTGTCCACGATGGGCGAAGTAGTGAAGGAAAGCAATGTGAAGCTTTTTCTTGAATGCCCCAAGGACATCGGAAAAATCTACGGCGATGAAAAACGCATCCGGCAGGTGGTCAGCAACTTGCTCGACAATGCGATCAGTTTTACTGGCGGCGGCGGTTCCGTTCGCGTAAAAGTTTCCGCAATCGGAGATAGTGAAATCGCCATTGCCGTACAGGATACAGGCAAGGGCATCCGTGCCGAGGAACAGAAAGACGTGTTCACCCGTTTTCACAGATCAAGCACGGCGAGCGGCATTGGCCTCGGCCTGCCGGTAGCCAAGAGTATCGTGGAAATTCACGGTGGTCGGATTGAGCTGGAATCGCATGCCGGTAAAGGCACGACCGTTACCTGTTTTTTCCGGCGCAAGCATCCGAAGCTGCTGAAACAGCGGCGCGAACGGGATGCAATGACCGTCCATTGATGCCCGTTCTTCATACTTCCGCTGCCTCAGTCTTTTCGCAGGAAGGCGTGCTCCGCAGCGAAAGCGATACGCAACTGTTGGGCGCGATGATTGCGGAGATTGTCGAGAAAGGCGATGTTATTTGCCTGAAAGGCGCGCTCGGCAGCGGCAAGACTTGTTTCGCCCGTGCGTTTATCACTGCCCTGTGTGACAATCCGGGAGATGTCACCAGTCCCACCTTTGCGCTGCTGCATACCTACCGAAGCCGCAAAGGAACCATCTGGCATTTTGATCTTTATCGCCTGAACGCCGCGGATGAGTTGCTGGAGCTTGGCATTGAGGATGCGTTGCGCGATGGCATTGCCATCATCGAGTGGCCGGAGATAGCGGAAGCCTATCTGTCATCCATGCTGCGTCTTGATATTACTTTTGCGTATGCAGGCGATCCCGGTACCCGCCATTTCTTGTTGGAGGGGTATGGTGATATGATAAGGAAAATACAATCGCTTGCGCTATCCGAACATTTTCAGCATTCATGAACACAACGCCGCATTGCCAAGTAAACGCAAGAGAAGAGTGCATCAGGGATTTCTTGATGCGTTCCGGGCTTTCGAATGCTGCGCGCCATGCGCTTGCGAGCGATGCCTCGTTCCGGCGCTATGAGCGCATAACGCATGGCGGCGAAACCTATATCCTTATGGATGCTCTGCCGGAAAAAGAAGATGTGCGGCCTTTCATACGCATGGCTGAGTTTCTTATAAAGAATGGGTTAAGCGCGCCTGGATTGCTGGCGCAGGACGTAAAGAATGGATTGCTGCTTCTGGAAGATCTGGGTGATGTGAAATATTCATCGCTGGGAGCATCTAGGGAACGCGAGCGCGCTTTCTATAAATATGCCGTGGAACTGCTGGTCGCGCTCCATAAAATAGCGCCATTATCCGGGCTTGAAACGTATGATGTAGAAAAATTGATGCGTGAATGCATGCTGCTGACGGAATGGTATCTGCCGCACCTGACCGGAAAGCCCGCACCTTCCGATATCGTTCAGGAATATGAGGATGCATGGCGCAAGGTGCTGGAAGGTCCCGCGCTTTCGCGCAATGTTACGGTATTGCGCGATTATCATGCCGACAATCTGCTGTGGTTGGAAGGACGTCAGGATATCCGCAAAGTAGGTGTGCTCGATTTTCAGGATGCCGTGATTGGCGATCCTGCCTACGATCTTGTTTCGTTGCTTGAAGATGCGCGGCGCGATATCTCTCCGGAACTGGCGGAGGAGATGATCGCCCTTTATCTTGAATGTGCGGGAAAAACCGAGCGGGCGCATTTTATGACTGCCTATGCCATTCTTGGCGCGCAGCGCAATTGCAAGATACTTGGCATTTTCGCCAGGCTTGCGCGGCGTGACGGCAAGCGGCACTATCTTGCCATGCTGCCGCGCGTCACAGGCTATCTCCGGCGGGATATGCAACACCCTGCTCTTGCGCCGATAGAAAAGTGGCTTAAGAAAAACGTGGAAAATTTTGATACCGTATTATAACAGCATTCTTCCGGATGGTAATAATGTAATGGATGGCGCTCCACAGCAAGAACGTCGCATATGGCATAAAATCCTGTCGCCATTATCGGGTGGCGTGTGGAGAAAACTGCTGCCTGCCATGCGCAGCCATGCCGAACTGGTCAGTACATTGAAGCTTGGCATTTTGGCGGTTATTGTGCTGCTGGTCTTGGTGTTGATTCTGTGGCCGTTATTCCGGCCCGCGGAAGATAAGTTCAACATCACTTTTGAGAGTGCAGAATTAAGCGAGGGTGCCGCGCCCAAAATGATTCGGCCGCGTTTCTATGGGCTGGATGATAAAAACAGTCCGTATAACCTGACGGCCGATGAGGCTATCCAAGAAGGTAAGGATAGCATCCGGCTCAAGGCCGTGAGCGGGGACATCACGCTGAAGGATGGCACGTGGGTGGCGATGCTGGCGGACGAAGGGAAAATCGATATTCCGGCACGGCGGCTCTATCTCTACGGCTCGGTGAATCTGTTCGCCGACAGCGGCTATGAGGTGTTTACGGAATCGGCCACGCTCAGTTTAAAAGAGGGAGTGATGGAGGGTAATGAGGAAGTATTGGTTCAGGGTACGCAGGGTACGCTGAAAGCGCAGGGCTTTGTGCTCAAGGACAATGGCAAGAATATGAATTTCAAGGGCCGCGTACAGATGGTGCGCAGCCCTGATCCTCCTGCTCGAAAGCGAATACGCCAGAAAATGGAGGCTCTAAAAGCGCGGGCGCCTGAACCGATGATCCGGGCGGTGCCGGGTGTAGAAAAAGGCGTCTATCAGGAAAAGAGGCAAGAGCCTGCCGCGCCTGTGGAAAGCCTGCCACAAGGGAAGCAAAAGGATTCCGAACTAAAAACGGCGCCGGCGCTGATGCCGAAACCGCTTGCGCTTGAGCCGCGATGGCCCAAGCCTACTATTAAGCCAAAGTCGCTAGGGAGATAGAATGATAAAGTGTAGATATGCGTGGATCATCGCTGCGGCTCTGCTGCCTGCGATTGCGATGGCTGGCAATGCCGGGAAGCCCATTGCTATCGAGTCCGATACTTTGCTGATGCGCCAAGAGGAGGGTCTTGCCCTTTTTGAAGGCAACGTGCAGGCGGTGCAGGGTGATTTTCAGCTTTTCGCCGATGAGATGACGGTCTATTACGCCACGCCGGAGGAAAAGAAAAAAACCGGGCAGGAGATCAAGCGGATCAGCGTATTCGGCAATGTGCGTTTGACGACGCCAAAGGAAATCGCAAGCGGCCGCAGCGGCACGTACGATATTCTGAAGCAGGAAGTGGAGCTTAGGGGAGATGTAATGCTGAAGCAGGGACAGAACGTGCTCAAGGGCAGCCGGTTGTTGCATGATGTGCGGAAAGGGCGCAGTCAGCTTCTTAGCGTCACGCGCAAAGGCAAGAAAACAGGCCGCGTGAAGGGAGTATTCATTCCGAAGGCGGCGCGGGAATCGCCCTAAAATAAGCCATGACTTCCCCTGCCATATTGCCTACAATAACCACAATATGGCACTCAACAGGGAACTGATACCGGAAAACATTGCCGGAGCTTCCGCTGTAGAATCGCGGCGGCGGTCTGGTGGAATGAATGCTGAAGCGGCAACAGATGGGTTGGTGGCAAGGAATCTCGGTAAGAGCTTCGGCAACCGTCCGGTGGTGCGGGATGTTTCACTCGCTGTGGCGTGCGGGGAAGCCGTAGGATTGCTGGGACCCAATGGCGCGGGGAAGACCACATGCTTCTACATGATTACAGGTCTGATTACTCCGGATTATGGCAGCATTCATCTGAACGGCGAAACGATCACGACGTATCCCATGTATCGCCGGGCGCGCATGGGGCTTGGCTATTTACCCCAAGAGGCCTCTATTTTCCGCGGCATGACGGTGGAGGAAAATATCCTGGCCATTCTGGAGGTCTGTGAGCCGGAAGTGGAGAAGCGGACAATCGTGCTCGAAGAATTGCTGGCCGAATTTTCCGTTACGCACCTCAAGCATGCTCCGGCCGTAGCGCTTTCCGGCGGTGAACGGCGCCGGGTGGAGATCGCGCGTGCGCTGGCTTCTTATCCGAACTTTATTTTACTCGATGAACCGCTTGCGGGCATTGATCCCATTGCCGTGGCGGAAGTGCGCTCGCTTGTTTCGCAGCTCAAGGATCGCGGCATCGGGGTATTAATTACCGATCACAATGTACGAGAAACGCTTGCTATCGTGGATCGCGCTTACATTATTCATGACGGCGCGGTGCTGATGGAGGGCATACCATCCGAGATTGTGCGCAATAATGACGTGCGCAAGGTGTATCTCGGCGAGCGGTTCAGTCTTTGACGGCGGTGGCCATGGCGCTCTCCCAAACGCTTACACAGAGACAAGCGCAATCCCTAACGCTAACCCCGCAATTACAGCAATCTATCAAGCTGCTGCAATATTCCGCGCAAGAGCTGATCGAGTTCGTGGAACAAGAAATGCAGAATAATCCTTTCTTGTCTCGCGAAGAGAGCGGCGAGGCGCCTGAAAATGAGAAAGAACAAGAAAATGAGGCACTTGAAAATAAAAACGAAGGCGAAAACGAGGGGGAAAACGAAGGCGAAAGAGCAGAATGGGAAGACAACAGCGCGGAGGATGGCAGGCTTGTCTATGATGCGGATGCCGGTGAGGGTCGTTATGCGAATACCCGCAGGACGGCGGCGGATTTTGAGGATTCCATTTATGATTCCGAGCAGCAATCGGCTCGCAATATAAGTCTGAAGGAACACATCATCGCGCAGGTGGCGGTGGATTTGCCCGACCCTGCCTATCGCATTATCGCCGCTCACCTTATCGATCTATTGGATGATTCAGGCTACCTTCAGGGAGACTTGAACGGACTTTCCGCGCTCCTGGAATGTGCGGTGGAGGATATCGAGAGAGTGCTGAAGACGTTGCAGCAATGCGATCCGCCGGGAGTGTTCGCGAGGTCGCTTTCGGAATGCCTGATATTGCAGCTTCAGGAGAAGGGCTGCTTGAGCGAGGCGATGGAAAAGTTGGTGGCGCATCTTGACCTGATGGCGGCGGGTGAATTTGAGAAGCTGGAAAAAATATGCGGCGTGGACAAAAACACGCTGCGCTCTATGTGCGCCGAGGTCAAGGCTCTCAATCCTAAGCCCGGCAGCGGCTTTATCGCGGATATGGTGCAGGTGGTCATCCCGGATGTATTCGTCAAGCGCACGAAACAGGGCGGCTGGACCGTGGAATTGAATAGCGAGGTGTTGCCGCGTGTGCTGGTGAACCGGCGTTATTTCGCGGAGGTAAAACAGCGCGCGAAAAACCCGGCGGAGAAAAAATTTTTCTCCGAACAATGGAACGCGGCGAATTGGTTGACTAAGGCGTTACATCAGCGGGCTGAAACCATTCGCAAAACGGCTTTCGCAATGGTGGCGAAGCAGCAAGCCTTTTTCGAGAAAGGTATTTACCATTTAAAACCGATGACGCTGGCGGATATTGCGGCATCC